>CALDEP010000468.1 GCA_937942475.1 uncultured Aureispira sp. | reverse complement strand
TTAATGTTTTGAAAAAATGTTGCATTGGATTGTTTTAATGCGATCAAAAAGTCTTTGATAATCTTTAGAGTTTGTTGGGGATTTAATCCCCAACAAGCTCTTAGTAAAGAACGCCATTTTTGAATGTTCTAGTGAATAGTTGTGAGAGTTTTTTGTTTTTATATTCTAATAAGGAAAAACGTACTCTTAGAGTTAGTTGTGTAAGTTATTGATAATTAATTTATTATAGAAGTGCTAGTGCTTGGTGGGAATGGGAGGTTAAAAAAAAGATATTTTTTTTGAAAAATAAATGCCTAAAAGGCAACTTTTGGAGAACAAGTATCGTTTATCGCCTTAATTCTAATAATCAATATTATTTCAACTTGTTTTTTTCTTATTATTTATTGTAATTCTGATAAATATAAATTCAAATGAAACACTACCCAATTTGTACGTTTAAAGAGTTTTATGTAAATGCTGCAACGGCTAAGGCTGAATTGAAAAATTGGTCGAACTGGAAGTTGTGGAATACCGTTTCAATGATTGAAACCAACCGTGAAGGAGATTTGTCTGCGCTTTATTTTGAGCCAATGGAAGCGTCTACTGCTGATGCTTCACGAATTCAATTTGTTCTATCTAAGGAAAGTAGAGTAGATGAATTTGTTTTAGATGGATTCTTTTGGGCAGAGCAAAAGATCCACTTGCAATGGATTATAACAATTAAAGGAAAAAATAAGGAACAATTACTAATTAGTACTATTTTGCTAGAAGGAGATTCTGCTGCGCTTTATTATGAGAAATATGCGATTCATTTGACCAAGTTATTAAAGATCATGAATCGTGATTTTATTCAATATCTGAATCGAAAATATTTGGATACAAAGTGGTTTGGAGAGGATAGTAGTTTGTATGGTTATTATCTTAGATAAGAGAACAAGAAAACTAGATGAAAAAAACATTTGTACAAGGATTGGGTATTATTGTGATTATGGTTTTTAAGCGTTATAAGGCGTACTTATTAACAAACAATGAGCTCAAATGGCTAAAAGAGATAGATGTTGCTTTTGTCGATGTGTTGTTGAATTATATTTACTTTCTTTTGATTCTTGGCTTTGCTAAAGGAGTGATTTTCTTTTGGTACCGAAAAAGTAAAAAGGTTGACCAACAAAGAACAGATAATATCATTTTTGGTGTCAATAATATCCATGTTTTAGTGGTGGGTGTGGTGACGATTCTGACTGGAATTGCGCTGATGGGGATTGATGTGAAAGCCTTTTTTGCTTCTTTGAGTATTATTGCGGCAGCGATTGCAATTATTTCAAAGGATTATATTTCTAATGTGATTGGAGGTATGTTGATTGCTTTTTCGAGCGATATTAATATTGGAGATTATATAAAAGTAGGCGGCAACAGGGGGAAAGTAATTGATATGTCTATCACGATGTTTAGCTTGTTAACAGATGATGACGATGTGGTGATTATTCCTAATAATATGGTTTACGCTTTGGATGTGATTAATTATACCAAAAGAGCGATCAAAAAGACGAGTATAGAATTTGAAATTACCTTGGAAGCGATTTCTACGGTTAGTCAGCTAGAAACAGATTTGGTGGCGACACTAAACGAATTTGATCACATTATTCAGAGTGATTCTTATAATCTAAAAGCGGTCGGAATTAAGAAAGATTATATCGAATTTAAGTTTCAATATATCTTAGATATACCTGATCGAGAAAAAGAAAAAGACATTCGTAAGAAAGTGATTCGAAGGGTCGTACAAATTATTAAGAAAGTAGACTCTGTAGATTAGTAGTATAAACTCATGTTACGCAAATGTCTTTTTAATACTATTTAAACTTATCCTTGATTAACTCCACCTTGTTTTAAGGTTGAATGTTTAATTTTGAATGCTAAATGCTCATTGCATAGTAATAGGGCATTAAAAATTTAGCATTCAGCATTCAACATTAAAACAAAAGTGCGAAACCATTTAATAGGTATTGAGGGATCTAATTAATTTCTTGCGTAACATCAGTTATCAAAGAAGGATAAATTTAAAAAATAAAAATTTATAATTCCAATTTTGGAAAAAACACAATCATGAAGAGACCAATCCAAGTTATTCAACCAGGGACGTTTGAAGGCGAAAAGCACTGGTACCCCAAGGCTTTAAATGCTACTATTCATCCAATGGTAAGCTTTTTTTTAAACTTAGATACCAAGCGTATTATTAATCGCTATTGTCATTTGAACCCTAAAGTTAATCGTGAAAAATTAACGGAAATTTTATCCTACAAATGCAAGTATTTTTTGTGGTGTGGGGCAGATTTAATCAATGCAACTTCTGCAAGCGGTTTTAGAAAAATGGTTGTTCTTGAAAATAATTCGAGTCCATCTGGGCAAAAATCGATGCCTCTGTTGGATGATAACAAGGAGGATGGTTCTTATCGTCTGTTGGTGGAACGAACGTTTAAACCTTATATTAAGAATAAGAAAGGAAATGCAAAAGTAGAAGGGAAATTAGCCGTAATGTATGATAAAAACTTTATGGAAGTTTCGGGTTACGGGCATGTTATTTCGGATGTCATGAAGGAGGAGTGTTACTTGGTTCCTTATTTTTATGGAGAAGAAAATGACCACATTAAAATAGAAAATGATCAGATTCATTTTAGAACGGAAGAGGGCATTTGGCATCCTTTGAGAGCTGTTTTTCGATATGTGACACAGCGTCCTTGGACTCGTTTCCCGCTAAGTTCTAAAACTAAAATATTGAATCCAATTGCTGCTTGTTTGGCTGGAGGACGCAACAAAATGGTTGCTGCTAAGGCTTATGATTTGTACAATGCACAATTGGAGCAGCATGGGTTGCAGATTAATATTCCAGAAACCATTTGGGATGTCAACAAGGCTGAAATTCCTTTGTGGGTTGCCAAAATGGGCGGTCATGCAGTGATTAAAATTCCTTACAGCAATGCTGGGCAAGGGGTCTTCACCATTACTAGCGAAGCCGAATTGGATGCTTTTATGGAAATGGAGTTTGAATACGAGCGTTTTATTGTTCAAAGTTTGATTGGAAATTATAATTGGAGTTCTGTCAGTGATAAAGGGAAGTTTTATCATGTAGGAACGATTCCAAATCAGAAGGGCGAAACCTTTGTGACAGATATTCGAATGATGGCATCTAGTACCGTGGATGGAATTCGCCCTTTGTGCGTGTATTCTCGACGAGCGGCAAAACCATTGGTGGATCATTTGGAGGAAGGCGCTGCTTCTTGGGATATTTTAGGAACGAACTTGTCTGTTAAGGAAGGCGTCAACGATTGGTCTAGTGACACGAGTCGTTTGATGTTAATGGATCGACGTGATTTTAATAAATTAGGGATTGGTCTGGATGATTTGATTGAAGGATATATTCAGACCGTATTGTCTATGGTGGCAATTGATAAGATGTGTGCGAAATTATACAATAGTAAAGGGAAGTTTAGAATGCGTCTGTTCAAATCTTTGAACGATGATATTACTTTGTTGGATGAAATATTTAAAGAGGATGAAAAAGTATAATTTTTTGGTGCTAACAGAGCATACCAAGCACAGCAACCAAAATTCTTTGTATGCTTTAGTGGCAGAATTAGTCCAGCAGGAGCAAGTCAATCAGGTTTATGTTGCCAGTAGAGGGAATGATGAAAATAAAGCTTTTTTTGAAGATAGAAATTCTTCAAAAGTAGCGGCAACTTTGGCGGATGCGTCCTTTGCTTATGAAGCAAATGGAACACAGTTTTTAGAAGGAACGACGACGGTCGATATTCAGTCGGTCGATGTTGTTTTTATGCGTTTGCCAAGACCTGCTACCGATGAGTTTTTAGAACACTTAGTAGCGATTGCGCCTAAGCAGGTTTTTGTTAATAACCCAAAGGGAATTATTAAGACAAGCACCAAAGAGTTTTTGTTAAATTTTCCATCTGTTTGTCCTCCAATGACTTTGTGTCGTTCGGAAAAGGAGGTGCTTGACTTTGCGTCTAAATATCGAATTGTCCTAAAGCCATTGAGAGAATATGGCGGTAAAGGAGTGGTAAAGGTGGAAGACAGCAAGGTTTATGCAGGAGATGGCGAACCTAAAGCCATCCAAGATTACTTGATGGAAATTAAGGAAGAATTGGAAACGAGTGGTTATTTAGCCATGAAATTTTTGAAGAATGTATCTGAAGGAGACAAACGAATTTTAGTGGTTAATGGCAAAATCTTAGCAAGTTCTTTGCGGTTGCCTGCACCCGATTCTTGGTTGTGTAATATAGCACAGGGAGGTACTTCGGTTCCTTCAACCGTTAATCCAGAAGAAGAAGCCATGATTCAAGAAATCGCTCCTGTTTTATTGAAAGAAGGGATCGTTATGTTTGGGGCAGATACTTTGGTAGATGATGATGGAAAACGAATTTTATCGGAAGTAAATACCTTGAGCATTGGCGGATTTCCGCAAGCAGAAGTACAAACAGGAATGCCTGTTGTTAAAATGGCAATTGATGAGATCATTGCTTATGTTAATCAAACATTGAAACAGTAAACAAGTCGTTTGCTTTTTTTAAAAACTGAATACAAGACAAAAAATTACTAAAAATAATCTTAGAACTGAAATTTAGTCAAAACTAGTATTTAGATCGCTTTGCTTTTAGATTCTAGACCGCTTCGCTCTTAGATATTAGACCCTACTAAGCTTTTGTAGGGTCTAATATCTAAGTTCTAAAAGTGAAACGATCTAAGATCTAATAAAGGGGATTGAGTAGATTCAATATTTTATTAGATAGTAAAAAAAATAGTCCTGTACTCAGAATTAAAACACAAAAAATAGAATTTATAATTAATGGAAGAACCTAAAATAATTCAGGAGTTTAATTTGGCTGACACGCCGCCTAAATCTATTCGACACTATTGGGTTGAATTGATCACCGATGGAATGAATAATCCAATGCGAGTGCCAATTATGGTAGCACGTGGGGCGCAAGATTATCCAATATTAGGTCTAACAGCAGCGGTTCATGGAAATGAATTGAATGGAATTCCTGTTATTCAGCGTTTGTTTTCGGAAATTGATATAAATGAACTTAAAGGGACGATTGTTGGTGTTCCTGTGGTGAATATTCCTTCGTTTATTCGCAAGAAAAGACGTTTTAACGATGGAGTAGACTTGAATCATATTATGCCAGGAAAAGAAAATGGAAATGTGAGTCAGGTATATGCCTATCGCTTTTTTCAGAAATTGGTCAAGCATTTTGATTACCTATTGGATTTGCATACCGCTAGTTTGGGACGGGTCAATTCGTATTATGTACGAGCCGATATGAAACATCCTGTCACTAGAAAATTGGCGATGCTTCAAGGGGCACAATTGATTGTTCACAATCCTCCTTCTGACGGTACGTTGAGAGGCGCAGCACATGCGATAGATATTCCTGCGATCACTTTGGAAGTAGGAAATCCGAATACCTTTCAGCGCAAGATGATTAAGTCAGGTATTATTGGAGTGGATAATGTCTTGTCTTATTTGGAAATGACAGACGATGAAATTGAAATGCCAGCAGTGCCAACTGTAATTTGCGAAAAATCGTATTGGATTTATACCGATGTAGGAGGTTTGCTACGGGTGCATGTAGATTTGATGCAAGCGGTGAAGAAAGGCGATTTATTAGCTTCTATGCGAGATATTTTTGGCAACTTAATCAAAGAATATTTTGCTCCTGAAGATGGCGTTGTCATCGGAAAAAGCGTAAGCCCAGTGAATCAGACTGGTGGTCGAATTTTGCATCTTGGAATTGTAAAATAAAGAAGGTTTGGCTATTAATAATTTATCCAGTTGGGTTTTCTCGAAAAGCCCAACTGGATTTTCCTTTTTTAGTGCTTTTTAAAAAAAAAGCTTTGATTGCTCAATTAAAATAACGATTTTTGTCCTTAGGTTAATCCACTATTTTAGGATTAGACCCAAGGACAATTTTTTTTACAAACTTCCAGACAGAATTATTAATAGTAAGAATTGGAAGTGGTTCTAAATTGATAAATGAAGAATACTTATACGGACTTAATTGAGCAAAGCTATCAATTTCCACAAGAGGGCTTTGATTTGAATAATGAACACCTAACCTTTCATGGAGTCTCTATTAAATACTTAATTGAAAAGTATGGAACTCCCTTCAAGTTAATTTATCTCCCTAGTATAGGCGATCAAATCCAAAAAGCTCGAAACTTGTTTAATCAAGCCATCGAAAAATATAACTATCAAAGAAATTATCATTTTTGTTATTGCACCAAATGCAACCACTTTTACCATGTGGTCAATGAAGCCATGAAGCATCAAGTTAATTTAGAAACCTCTTCGTCTTTTGACATCGACTTGATTATGAAGTTCTACAGGGAGGGTAAATTAGATGAGAAGTGCATTATTCTTCACAATGGCTATAAAACAGACGAGTATTTACGAAAAATCCTTGAACTAAATGCCTTAGGATTCGAAAATTCTGTCATCATATTAGATAGCACCAACGAGTTACAACGCATTGAAGCGATCAGCAGTACATCGACCCAAAAGATTAAGATTGGGCTTCGAATGGCAATCAATGAAGAGGCTCAATCGGCTTACCACACGTCTCGTTTAGGGATTCCTCAAAAAGAGATGTTGGACTTCTTTCAGAACCGAATTAAAGGGAATGAAACGTTTGAATTGAAGATGCTTCATTTTTTCGTGGATTCAGGAATCAAAGATACCTTATATTATTGGGGTGAATTTCAACGTGCTTTGAGTGTTTACATTGAAATGAAAAAGGAATCGTCTACCTTGACTTCCTTTAATTTAGGAGGTGGTTTTCCTATTCGAAATCACTTGGGTTTTGAATACGATTATGAATATATCATCAACGAGATTGTTAGCAATATCAAAGAAGCTTGTACACAAGAAGGCGTAGAAGAACCTCATATTTTTACAGAATTTGGAAAATATACAGTAGGTGAATCCAGCGCAATTATTTTTGAAGTATTAGAACAGAAACAACAAAACGATACGGAAGCTTGGTATATTATTAATAATAGCCTAATGAATACGATTCCCGATGCTTGGTCAATTCATGAAAAATTTATTCTTCTGCCCATCAACAAGTGGGGGAGTGGTTATCAACGCGTCAATATTGGAGGCATTAGTTGCGATCATTCAGATTATTATAACTCAGAAGATTTTAATCAAGAGATTCTATTGCCCAAATATCCCAAAGAGGACAAAGAACCTTTGTATCTAGGCTTTTTTCATACAGGAGCTTATCAAGATGCCATTAGTGGCTATGGTGGTATTAAACATTGTCTAATTCCTTCGCCCAAACACGTTATTATTGATCGAGATGAGAACGGGAATCTTATAGATTATGTTTATCGAGAGGAACAGTCGGTTGAGGAGATGTTTAAGATTTTGGGTTATTA
>CALDEP010000467.1 GCA_937942475.1 uncultured Aureispira sp. | reverse complement strand
AGAGATTATAGGAAATAAAAAAGTGTTCTTTTGAGACACGAAACAATTCAGGGGAATTTCTGTTAAATAAAAAACATTATTCAACCAAAATACACTAAATAGAATGGCAAAGAATATATCTTGGCAAGATGCCTTAAATCGTTTGAAAGAAGGAAATACAAATTTTGTAGCAGATAGTTTGGATGGCAAACTACAGAACTCTTCTCGTCGTGGAGAATTGACTTCTGGACAAGCTCCATACGCTATTATTCTTAGTTGTGCAGACAGTCGTGTTGTACCAGAATTATCTTTTGACACAGGCTTAGGAGAACTATTTGTAATTCGAGTAGCAGGAAATGTTGCCAATACTTCTACCATTGCTAGTATTGAATATGCTGTTGCACATTTGGGGGTTAATCTAATTGTTGTAATGGGACATGAAAATTGTGGCGCAATTACAGCAGCATTGGCTGGAGGAGATAATGGTTATAATCTTAATCATTTGTTAGGACATGTTGTCCCTGCAATCAATGCTTCAGAGAACAAAGACGTCAATACAGTAGTGAAGGTTAATGCACATTTGACTTGCAAACAATTAGTCTCTCGCTCTCCAATTATTGAAGCAGCTACAAAAAGCAATGATTTAAAAATCATTCCAGCTTTTTATAATTTAGGAACGGGGCAAGTAGACTTTTCAGAAGAATAGAATCGGCTCTTTTTATAGGTTTCTTATCTAGGAAATATTCTTATTATTAACTTTTTCGAAAAAATACAGCTTTAGATTACAACCATTTATAAAATGATTTGTCATAGGGATGTATGAGTATAAAAGGCTCATTTACTGTTGTTCATGTAAAAGAAAAATAATAAGATAATCATTTTTATAGACTCTAATACAGTCCATTCCCAAGACATATTAGAGACAACCCTTACAAATTTTAATATTTGTAGGGGTTTTTGTTTTTTAAGACGACAAGTTGTTAAGGAATGATTATTTTAATGTTAAAAATGCCTAATTTTGCATGAAGTGATGAGCGTTAAATCAGTTGTTACATTAAGTAATCGTTAATTTTGATGCAAAATTTTGAAATAAGCTATTAAACAAAGAACATGGCAAAGTTAAAAAAAGGAGGAATATTATTTTTCTTAGGTCTCTTGGTCTGGATGACCAATATTCAAACAAGTACTGCTCAGAATAGTACCAGTGTGGTTACTTCAGATTTTGAAAGTTGGATTTCTGCTGGAGTAAGACTGAAAGTACATGATAAATGGAGCTTTGGATTGAGTGAGGCAATTCGTTTAAGAGAAAACTCAACAGAAATAGATCAATATTTTACCAATTTGGCGATTGGTTACGCTCCTTTTAAGTTTATGGAAATTTCTGGCGGCTTTCGATTTTCTCGGAAAAATAAAGAAGAGGACGGTTATATTTCACGGTATCGAATTAATCTAGATGTTGCTTTTAAGCATAAATTAGAACGCTTTTCGTTTAACTATCGCCTAAGATATCAATTCAGAAATGAATTGGGCGTCACTAGTACTGATGGAGACTATTTTAAACATGGTTTTAGGCTGAGAGCCAAAACAACATACAATATTAAGAAAATTCCTTTAGAGGCTAGCTTAGGAGTTGAAATGTTTAACCAGTATGAAAAGTATACCTTGCCTTTCTTTGATAAACTTCGATTTACAGCAGCCCTTGCTTATGACTTCAAAAAATATGGCAAACTTAAATTATTCTACAGTCTAGAACAAGAGGTTTTTACAAGTTACCCTAAGTCAACTTCAATTGTAGGTTTAGCTTATGTCTATACCATTAAAATTAAAAAGAAAAAGAAGAAATAAGATGAACAATAGATTTCAAACATTAATAATTGTAGTGACTTGTAGCTTAATTTTTTCATCTTGTTATAAAGAAACAATTGTTGTTTCAGGAACAGGTTTAGAAGATTGGACGACTACAACACATGCATCAACAGCGACTCCTGATTATGCTACTGTCTTTAATCAAACCCAAGTTAATCGAGTAGATATTGTTATTGATGCTCGTTATTGGACGATTATGGCTAATAATATTAAGGATCTTTATGGTGGAACTAGCACCGCTGGAGGAGGCGGTACTGGTGGTGGACCAGGCGGTGGAGGACCTCCAACTGGAGGAGGTGTCACAACTACAACTGGAGGAGGTGGTGACTTTGCAGAAGAAACGCCAACCTATGTTCCTTGTAGTTGGTTTTTTAATGATAAGGAATGGTATAATGTCGGTATTCGTTACAAAGGAAATTCGAGTTTATCTTCTGGTTATCAAGCAGGAAATGGCAAATTGCCTTTTAGGATTAAGTTTGATTATTATGCCAATGACTATCCAGAAATCACAGGTCAAACGTTCTATGGCTTTTCAGATTTGTCTTTGAGTAGTAATTATGACGATGCGTCTTTTATGAGAGAAAAAACAGCCACAGATTTGTTTAGAGAATTTGGTGTTGCAGCACCTCAATCGGCTTTTTATGAATTGTATATTGACTATGGGGAAGGACCTGTTTATTTTGGTTTATATACTTTTGTAGAAGTAGTTTTTGACAAGATGTTAGCGAGTCAATTTGGAAGTAACACAGGGAATTGTTACAAGCCAGATGGAGATGGTGCTGCTTGGTCTAGTGCAAATTTTAACATAACAGACTTTGGCAAAAAGACCAATGAAGCACTTGGCGACTGGTCAGATATTTGGTCGGTATACGATGCCCTTCATGCTTCTACTCGAACCTCGAATGTAAGCCAATATCAAAGCGATTTAGAAGCGGTGTTTGATGTAGATTTGTTTCTTAAATATTTGGCAGTCAACACTACCATACAGAATTGGGATACCTATGGTCGGATGACGCACAATTATTATTTATACAATGACCCTGCTACTAATTTGATGACATGGATTCCTTGGGATAATAACGAAGCTTTTAAAGAGGGAAATCAGGGTGGTTCTTTAGCTTTTGCATTAAATGATGCAGATTTAGCCAATTGGCCATTAATCTCTAATTTAATTAATCTTTCAGATTATAGGGCTACTTATGATGATTATGTGGATGCCTTTATTCATACTGCTTTTGATCCAGTAAAGATGCAAGGGCAATATAGTGCGATGAAAACGTTAATTCAAAGCTCTGTCGATAAGGAGATTAGCGGCTATACTTATCTAACAGGAGCGAGTAGTTTTGATGCTGCGGTAACGACCATTACAACTCATGCTTCTACAAGATATAATGAAGCAATTTCTTATTTGAACTAGTTGTTTTTACTGTTGCTAATAATAATAATAAAGTATGCCAAACACTTTCAAAGTGTTTGGCATCCTACTTTTAACTAGCCTTAGATGTGGATCAAGAAAACGGAAAAGCACTAATACAGCCCTTATTACAAAGGAAAATAATACACCGCCTGTCCAGCATGAATTTCATAATCCATGACTCTAGGCCAATTACTAGGAATTAGTTTTTGTTCCCAATTTTGGAAATCTACTTGAAGGAGTTTTACAATGGATGGGTTTTCAGCCGCCACATTTTTTTGCTCGTTCTTATCACTAGCTAGATTATAAAGAACGGTACGTTCCGCCAAATCATCCTGAATCAACTTCCAATCGCCTTTTCGAATTGCCTTGTGGTATTCTGAACGCCAAAAAAGCGCTTCGTGAGGTGTTTTATCTTGGTAAGCCGAGTCGAGTAAATAAGGCATTAAATTAACCCCATCAAATTCACGATCGTTTGGCAATTCAACTTGTGCTAAATCCGCACTAGTTGCAAAAATATCTAAGGCACTAATCGGTTTTTCGTATTGCATTCCTGCGGGAATTTTTCCCTTCCATTGCATCATAAAAGGAACATTAATACCGCCTTCAAAATTCGTAAACTTGCCTCCCTTCAAAGGGCTATTATCAGCAGCACCAGTATAAGTTGCGCCTCCATTATCACTTAGGAAAATTATTAAGGTATTCTCTTCTAAATCAAGCTCTTTTAACTGTTGTGTAATCATTCCAACAGCATCATCTAAGGCGTGAATCATGGCATAATAAATGCGTTTTTCAGGAGAACTAATATGAGCATATTGATCGTAATATTCTTTCGTTGCCTGAAAGGGCGTATGTGGTGCAGAGAAAGGAACATAGACAAAAAACGGTTCGTCTTTGTGGGCTTTTATCCACTCGTTTGTTTCTGTTGCAATTTTAGTCGTTAAATAAGTATCCTCTTTAACTACTTGATCGTTTTTTCGAATCGCACAATTTCCCGTTCTGCCTTTTCCCCAAATATGAGGGTCCGAAAAGTCAGATAACTTTTGATTGATAATACCTTCCTTATCTTCAGGAGCATATAAACTAAAAGCTTCATAGAAGCCATAGTGATAATCAAAACCTCTTTTAATAGGAATAGCCGTTTCGTTATACCCCATGTGCCATTTACCAATTGCTGCTGTTTGATAACCTTTCGTTTTTAGAATTTCAGCCAAGGTAAATTCGGTAGGAGGCAAGCCTTGTTGCTGCATGGCTTCAAAGGTAGGCACTGCCCAATCTTCATGTTGAGCAACTTTCCAATCGCCTGTATTCAAAAGATTTGCATAGACAAAATACTCAATTCTATTTTTGGGATATCGCTCGTGAATGTTGATTTCAAAACCAAAACGTTGCTGATAACGTCCTGTAATGAGTCCGGCTCTTGAAGGAGCGCAGATGGGAGAGGAAATATAAGCTTCCTTAAACGTAACGCCATTAGCACCAATGGCATCTATATTTTTGGTCATAACATTTTTGCCACCATATCTAGAGACATCCATAAGACCCAAATCATCCGCCAATATAACAATAATGTTGGGGAGAGGAGTAGTGTCCAAATGCGGCTGTTTCTTTTTAAGATAATCTTGACGATAATCAATCTTTTCTTTATTAAAAACAATATTATATTTTGGATTTCCTAAAGGCCAAAAACCAAAAATCAAAAGAGGGGCTAGAATAAGGAGCCCTATACCTAAACGAGTCTTAGTTTTTTTTTTCATAACAGGAGGAGTGCAATTGTTTTGGATAAAAATAGAGGTTCAATAACAAGTTTTGTGGTCATAAAAAAAGAGGCACCTTTATCAGACGGTATGAGTCGTAAGTTTTAAGTAGAAAGTCGTATGTTTTGTTTTGATAATAAACGACTTACGACTTTATAATTAAAACTTATATCCCAATTCATAGCCTTAAAAAGGATTCTAAATCTTAAACGCTCACAAAACTTCTAATTGAGCCAAAATAGAAAACCCAACACGCTCGAGTTTTCAGAGTCAAAAGTGTTGGGTTTTATTTTGGAAGTAGATTAATTTAATACTTCGTGGAGTTTAGCTAGGCTGCTACTCCGTGGTTTAGTTTTTTTACAAAAAACATAAAAACACATCTTGCATTAGATTGATTATCAGTTTATTAGTGCCTTGAATGTATGAGAGCTACCTAGCTGGTAATCAATCTTATACGATTTCTACACGAAGTATTGTTAATTGGAATTCGAAGCGTCTGAGCAGAGAAATTTAGAAAATTCTAAATAATC
>CALDEP010000466.1 GCA_937942475.1 uncultured Aureispira sp. | reverse complement strand
TGTTTTTAGATGATAACCTTCAGATAGAAAGCGAGGAGGAGCATATCTTATTTCGAGCAGGTTATAAAATCAACAAAAAATTCTTCGATAAGCTCTCCCAATTAATACTTCGTGCTTAAATCGTATCTATTTGATTACCAGTAAAATAACTTTCTGACTCTCGTTAAACTAAAATACTGGTAATCAAATAGATGCATAGATGTTTTTTTGCTTTTTCGATAGAAAAACAAAAAATGCACAAAGTATTATCAATTAATACTTGAGAAGAAGGACCTTAAATGATATTTAGAAAAAAAAATAGAAAAAAAATGGTCATTGAGGAACAAAAAAGGAGGATAATTTTGTTGTAAAGACAAATTATTACGACAAAAATTCAATACCATGAAAGTTAATAAGAAAAAGCTTCGAGCAAATGCAAAAGGTTCTAAACGAAAGCAATTGATGGAAGTGACGATAGACTTAGAGAAGGCATTGGGGGCTGCTCAAAGAACAGTCTATTTAGAAGCAAACCCAGATGGGTACAAGAAAGTGAATCATGTTCACAAAAGCAGAAAAGAATATTCTCGCAAGAAGAAACACAAGAATGATTACGAATAAATAGCCTTTATCATGAAACAAATTACATGGTAAAGGCTATTAAAATTAAGTAACCTATAGAAAGGCTCTTTACGTTTTGATGGACTAAGAATTCGGCAAAAGCTTTGCCAATAAAAGAGCTACCAAGAATCCAATTAGCCCTGTCAAAAGAGCACCCGCCAAGAAGTAAAATAGGTTAATAAAAGTGAACGTAGACCAAATCAGCCTAAAAATGCCTAAGCTAAGGAACAAGAAAGAGAAGGGTAAAAATAAGAGTAACCAAGTCAAATCATGATTATTAGGACTCAATAAAGAACCTAAGTTTGTTCCAAGATTGCCAAGCCCCAAAAAAAGGAAAATAGAACCCACTAAGAAAAATGAATTGCTATAAAAAGCATCCCAAATAGGAGCGCCAGCTTCAAGGGGAAGCTGAAAAAAATTGATTTTTAAGTAGCTGGTTAATAATTCCAATAAAGGAAATGGTGTGGAATTTAATAGAATCAAGCCAATTAGACTTAGTAGTAAAGGACTTGTCATAATTACAAGCACTTTTGTTCCAAGTGAACGACCTCTAAATTCATAAGCAGGAATAGCCTCTTTGTCAAGGATAACTTCTGTGTCTTCAGCATCTAAGGATTCATCCATCATGCCCGCTATTTTAACAAAACTACCCAAAGGAAGCCAGCCTAAAATAATTTCAACCGATTTAACCTTTACTTGGTAGAATTGCCTATATGGATTGCTAAAAATACCAACAGTTTCTACCCGTAAACGATTGAATGCTGCTATAATCCACATGGTAAAGGTGAATATGCAGGTTGCTAATATAATAAAGACACCCGATTGGAAGGCTACTTGGTCTATCATGATAAGTAAGTTAGGGTTTGGAATTTATGAAATGAAGTGTTTCATAAATCAAAATAGCATTTTTTATTGATGAATGTTCCTTACAATACTTCGTGTAGACCCCGAAGGCTCAACGCAGTTAAATCGTACTACATTGATTATTAGCTAGATAGCTTTTACATTCAAGATGTTAATAAGCTGATAATCAATCTAATACAAGATGTGTTTTTATGTTTTTTGTAAAAAAAACTAAAAACTCCACGAAGTATTACCTTAATAATCCCATTTGTAATAAAGTCTATTATTATAACTAAAAAAGCAATAGCAGGGAACTAAAAAGGGCTGTATATCCTTTAATGAATACTAAACCTTTAGAAATAAATAAAACCTTAGAACCATGAAAAATATTGTTCTTCTTATGGCATTTCTATGCCTAGGAATATGGGTTGGTTGTGTCCCCAACCATCTTAGTGATACAAAATTGTCAGAAATGTCTACTGTCGAAAAATGGGCTTCTTTGAGACAAGGAATGTCTGAAGATAAGGTGTTTAGAGTGATTGGTCCTCCTCAAAGTTCAAGAGTTTGTCAAACCTACACGGTCTATACCTTTGACTGTTTCTTGTGTACCACTACATTTGATACCTTGAAGCAATTACATGCATGGCATGGACCTAAAAAATAAGGCATCCTTCGAGTTATCAAAGAACGAAGTGATTTTTACATTATAAATACAATGAAAAACGGCAATACTCATTAAGAGTATTGCCGTTTAATATATGGATAGAATTTTTAAATTCTAGTAACGGTAATGTTCTGGTTTGTAAGGACCTTCAACAGTCACACCAATATAGTCAGCTTGATCTTTAGATAAAGTTTCTAGTTGAACATCGATTTTTGCTAAGTGCAAACGTGCCACTTCTTCATCCAAGTGCTTAGGTAACATGTATACTTTGTTTTCGTATTTACCATTCTCTTTGTTTTCCCAAATTTCTAATTGAGCTAGCGTTTGGTTAGTAAAAGAGTTAGACATTACGAAAGATGGGTGACCAGTAGCACAACCCAAGTTTACTAAACGACCTTCAGCCAATACAATGATATCATTTCCATCAATGTTGTATAAATCAACTTGAGGTTTGATCTCAATTTTAGATGCACCATGTGTATCGTTCAACCAAGTCATATCGATTTCATTATCGAAGTGACCAATGTTACAAACGATTGTTTTGTCTGTCATCAATTTGAAGTACTCAGGAGTGATAATATCTTTGTTACCAGTAGCAGTAACAACGATGTTAGCTCTAGGAATAGCGTTTGCCATTGTTTTTACTTCAAAACCGTCCATTGCAGCTTGTAGCGCACAAATTGGGTCAATTTCAGTAACAATAACACGAGCACCAGCACCACGCAAAGAAGCAGCAGAACCTTTACCTACATCACCATATCCAGCAACAACAGCAACTTTACCAGCCATCATTGTATCTGTAGCACGACGAATAGAATCTACTAAAGATTCTTTACAACCGTATTTATTATCAAACTTAGATTTTGTAACAGAATCGTTTACGTTGATAGCAGGCATGTTTAATGTACCATTCTTCATTCTTTCGTACAATCTGTGAACACCAGTAGTAGTTTCCTCAGAAAGACCATAAACGCCTTTTGCCATGTCAGGGTAACGATCAATAACCATGTTGGTTAAATCTCCACCATCATCTAAGATCATGTTAAGTGGTTCACCATTTTTGAAGGCAAATAAAGTTTGCTCGATACACCAATCAAACTCTTCGTCATTCATACCTTTCCAAGCATAAACAGGAACGCCTGATTCTGCGATAGCAGCAGCAGCGTGATCTTGAGTAGAGAAAATGTTACAAGAAGACCAAGTAACGTCAGCACCTAATTCAACTAGTGTTTCAATCAAAACAGCTGTTTGAATGGTCATGTGCAAACATCCTGCGATACGAGCACCAGCCAATGGTTTAGCAGCACCGTATTTAGTACGTAGAGACATTAGTCCAGGCATTTCAGCTTCTGCCAATTCAATTTCTTTGCGTCCCCATGCAGCTAGGGAAATATCTTTAACTTTGTATTGCACTTTATTAGTAGTTTCCATGAAAAAATCTAATTTTTTTTATTTTAAAAATGAGCTCTTTTAAAGCTATATCAATAGCAAATCTGTCTGAAATAGATGGACTTACCTTGAAAACTAGTGCAAAGGTATGAAATTCAACAATCAAATACGAATTAAGAAATGTTATTTTTAGTTTAAAGTTAGAAAAAGAAAGAAAAAACCGACGTTGCCAAGCAATTATTGTTGTGTTTCTAGAAAATGCTTTTGATTGAGCATAATATTTTCAACCGTCCACTCTACATTTTGTTCCCAATCGGCTTGTCGAACAGGACAATCTTCTTTATTGCAAATCGTACAAGATTTGGGAATGCAAGGATCTACATGAATAAAAAATTCAATCGACTTTTCTGTATTGGCAGCCAGTAGCTCTTCCAAACGATCTACCTCTGTGTGTGCCTGACGGGTATCAAAGTACCAGGGAATCGTAATGTGGCAATCTATGTGTAGGGCAGTTCCATATTTGATAACCCGCAAATTGTGTACATCAATACAGTCAGAGTGCCTGTTTTCGTCCAAGAGTTGAACAATTTCAGCAACCAAAGGATAATCTACTTCGTCCATAATTCCCGCCATAGAGGATTTGATGACCTCTATTCCTGTTCTTAGAATAATAAAACCAAATACAATGGCAATGATAGAATCCAACCAAAGCCAATTGGTGAACAAAATAGTTGCCAAGCCCAAAATCATTCCTAAGGTAGAGTAACCATCTGATTTAAGGTGTTTGCCACTGGCAATTAAAACCATTGAACTTGCCGATTTGCCTTGCTGTTCGACATAAGCACCCAATAAATAGTTAATCAAGCCTGCAAGGGCAGTAATCCAAATTCCTGTATCTACATCGTGAATTGGAATGGGGTATTGTAGATTGTAAAGCGATTTTATTAAAATCAAAATACCTGCCATCAAAATTAAAACGCCTTCAACAGCAGCAGAGACAAACTCAATTTTGCCATGCCCATAAGGATGGTTTTCGTCTTTTGGTAATGCTGCAATGTATAAACTAAACAAACCAAAAGCTCCTGCTACCACATTAACAATACTTTCTAGGGCATCTGTTAGAATGGTATTGGAGCTGGTTAAAAAGTAGGCAATAAATTTTATGATTAATAAAATAATTCCAACCAGTAAGGTGATCCATTGTGTTGTGATTAGCTTATTGTTCATGATAAAACTTGTTGGATTAATAGTTGTAGCTGCTTTAGCGGGGCAATTTCTTCCACAAATAAAAACTAAAATTTCGTTAAGCTCTTAATTTAGTGTAGGAAAAAAACACTTTAAATTGTACTTTTGTGTTTTAGTATGGAATCAGATACTTTCAGAGTGTCTAATTCCATACTCTTTTGTATTTCAATTTTTGAGTGCTATAAATTAAGTATTCATTATTATGGTTCTTTGAAAAATCGCATGGAGTTTTAAAATATAGGTTACTCTATTCAGTTATGAATTAGGCTGTAAGTTTTAAGTAGAAAGTCGTAAGTCGTTTATTATCAAAAGAAAACTTACGACTTTCTACTTAAAACTTAGGACTCATATAGTTCAATAAAGGTAGTCCTTAGAATATTAGCACACGATTTGTCAAAGAACGATTTTTATTAAAAAGCCGCTTTGCGGTTCACTCAATGAATATCCACTGGATATTCATTTTTTGCTGCGCAAAAAAAACGTTCGTTCATGTTTGATATAGATAAATGGCAAGAGATAATTTTATCCCTTAGTAAGCATAAATTGCG
>CALDEP010000465.1 GCA_937942475.1 uncultured Aureispira sp. | reverse complement strand
TTCAACGTTTATTAAGCGAGCCTTTTTGCGAACTTCTTCGTCCTGTCCTCGTTCTGATAGCTAAGGCTATCAAACTGTGGGAGTCCTCGAATTTCATCAAAAATTCTCTGTAATAAAAATCAAAACTTATGTTACAGTGTATTAAACTTGTTGTTACTTATCAGAGCAGGTTTTTTGATGTTTAATGTTGGATGCTGAATCTTTAGTGTTCTTATACAATTCAGCATTAAAAATTCAACATTAAGCATTAGAACAAAGCTGCTAAATTATAGTTGAGTTCTTTATGACCTAATTAATTTTATACGTAGCAGGAGTTAAAATAAACAGTTATTTAGATTAATTTTAGAATTTGGTAATGGACAAAATAGTCTGTTACCAAATTTTTATTTTAAGGCAGTTGTTCTAGTACTTTTGTTGTAATTTGATGGACCCAAAGTTGATACATTTTGCCACTAGGGTGCAAACCATCGCCTGCAACTAAGCTTTTATGCGCTGTGGCTTTTCTCGAAATAGGCGTGATGTCATGCCAAGGCAATTGATATTCTAGGCATACTTTTTTGTAGACAGCATTCCACTTATCTATCGCTTGACCAATACTTTCGGCTCTTGGAGCGCCATAAGGTGTTGCGCCATAATCAGGAATACTTAGTACAAAAACACCTTTTTTTCCACTGTTGCATTGTGCGATTGCTTGATCAAATAGAGTGCTCAAATCCTTTTCAAAGGCTTCGATAGAAGCTCCTTGAAATTGGTTGTTTACACCAATTAAGATAGATACCAAGTCGTATTTTTCGCTTGAATTTAGTTGTGATTTCATAGCATTTAGCAAATTGTCTGTTCTCCAACCCGTTTTGGCTATAATTTTAGGTGTTTGGATGCTATGACCTTTTGACTGAATGGCTTTGCTTAATAATATAGGCCAACGTTGATGGCTTGGAACGCTTTCGCCAATGGTATAAGAATCGCCTAAGGCTAAGTAGCTGATAGAAGTCGTTTCTTTGTTGTTTTTTGTCGTTTTGTTGGAAGGGCTAGGAGAGGCGCAGGAATGAATTAAGGATATTAATAGTAGGAGGAAGGCGATTTTCATTTTTTAGGTTTGTTATTCGTAATATAAAGATCTATCTGAGTAAAAATAAGAAAAATAGTAGAGCTTATTACCAGACATAAAAAAAACGCTTGGGGTCCCAGTCCAAGCGTTTAAAGATCATTCTAAGATCAATGTATATAATTGCAATCGTTACAATTACATTTAACAAACAAATTATTGTTTTTCAAAATTGTATTTAATTCCCAAAGAAATATTCATACCTGGTTCGTAATAAGAAACATCGTAAGATTGTCCCTTGAACTCAATGCTTTCACGGTAAGGACTCATCAAAATGTTGTTCATGGCAAATTTGACAGAGAAACCTTTGGCGATTTTTTTGCTAATATTAAAGTTTAAAGATGGACGAGGTTGTACGTATGTATTTGGTGTTCCTCCAGTTGAAATAAACGAAATCTTAGGACCTGAAACATTGAAAACAACATTTGCAGAGAAACCTAAAGAATCATTTTTATAAGACAACAAAGCATTTAAAGAATAAGGCGATTGACCGTACATTTCACGCGTACTTGGAGCGTCTGGATATTCTGCACGAATAGCTATTAACTCTTGTTCGTCAATTGTCGTTTGAGAGTAGATGTAAGAGAAGTTTGCTCCAATTTGTAAATCTTCTAATGCTGGTGTAATAAAGCCTAAATTCTTACGCAATTCTAGCTCAATCCCTGCTAAAAAGGCATTTTCTACATTTCTGTATGTTAATTCAGGATTTAATGCCTTAGGGTTAAACGTACGCTCGATTGGATTTGTAAAGTTTTTGTAGAAGGCACTAACCGAAATTAATTCTTTGTTTGTTGGATAGAATTCCCAACGTAAATCGGCATTGTCTGTAATCGTACGCTCTAGGTTTGGATTTCCAACAAAAGCATATCCACCTTCTACATCAAAAGAAGTAAATGGTGCCAATTCTCTAAACGAAGGACGTGCCAAGGTACGAGAATAAGCAGCACGGAATTTCATTTTTCCAGTAGGCTCATAGTTCAAACTAATAGAAGGTAAAACATCTAAATTACTCAAGATGTTTTGTTTTCCGTCTAATTCTGGATAAGCTGTTAATACTTTATAACTGTATGTTTTTAGACGAACAGAGGTATATTCAATACGTGCCCCTGTTACCAAACTTAAACGATTAATTAAAGGTAATTCAACCATGGCATATCCTGCGTAAAGGCTTTGGCTTGCATCATAAATATTGGCAGAATCTAAGGCATTCTCAATATAAACACCATTACCATCGTTTGCATAAAGACCACCTTCTGTGGTTGCAATTAAATTGGAAGGATCAAAATAAGCGTTTAGATCTCCATTGTAATTGATTTGCTGGTTTTCAAAGCTATATCTGTTTTCTTGAAAACTTCTGTCTTTTGCAGCATGTGCAAAACCTGCTTTAATTTTTATTTTTTCTTTGACACTATTAGACCAGTGAGTCAAAGGTAATGTGAAATCAATTTTGTTCGACCAGTTTCCTTGTTCCATATTTCTATAAAAACGAGAAGGCGTACGGTCACTTGAAGGCTTGATTCTATGAATGTCATAATCTGCATCATAACGACTTGTAAAGTAACGCAAATCTGGATCTTTTTGAGTAGATCGAGCGTAAGAGCTTTTCCAGTTAACTTGAATGTTATGTAACTTCAAGAACGTATGTTTTCCACCTAATTGAAAGGTAGTCAAACCACGTTGTAAAAATCGAGAAGATTGCGTTTGAAACAATTCATCTCTATCATCATCTTTTGTACCTTCCAAATACCTTGTTGTCGTTGTGGCACTTTGGTTGTGCATCACCATAAAGTTAAAGGTATGTGTTGCCTTGATTTTGTAAGCAACATTAATCATTCCTCCCCACAAAACATCATCCACGCCTTTGGTATCGCTCAAAGCTAAATTAGAAGTCAAGGTACTTACATTATCATACATACCTGTTAATTGGTAAATACCATAGGTACCATTCTCATAAAAACTATAATTACGATTATAAGAAAGGGCTCCAATAATACCCAATTCACTTTGATTGTCAAACTTAAAGCGGTTACCAATACCAAAAGAAAAGCTGTGGTTGAATGGAACAGATTGACGAATTTGTTGCCAAGTATTGTTAAAAGAACCCGTCATGTCTACTAATTGCTGTGCTTCATTAGGGTCAAAATTAGAAGAGTTATTATTTTGTAAATTAGGTATATTGGTAGAATTTGCAACCATTGCAGGCAAGGCACGTGAGCCATCGTCAAAACCCAACCAATCCGTAGCACCTCTTTGTTGTGTCAAGAAGTTTTGATTGAAGGTACTTTGCGTATTATAAGACATAGAAGCACTCATATCTACGGTAAAACTACTAGGAAAGTTTTTGGTGATAATATCAATATATCCACCAGTGAAATCACCAGGAAGGTTAGGGGTGAATGTTTTGTAAACTAAAATATTGTCCAATAAGTTGGTTGAGAATAAGTCCATTTGAACGGTATTCTTATTTGGATCTAGACCTGGTATGTCTGCTCCATTTAGCGTTGTTTTGCTATAACGATCTCCAAGACCACGAACATAAACGTATTTGCCACCTTCTACAGTAACGCCAGAAATACGTTTGATTGCAGCACCAGCATCACTATCGCCACTTTTTGCAATTTCTTTTGCCGAGACACCATCTAAAACAGCCGTAGATTCTTTTTTCATAGAAAGGACAGCACTTTCGCTATTGGTAATGCGTTCTGCCGAAACAGTAGCACCCAATTCTAGAACCACAGGATCTTCTCCCATTTTGACGTCTACAACAGTCGTTTCGCCTGATTTGACTTCAACGTTTTCGACGAATTTATCTTTTAAGCCAAGGTAGCTAAACTTAATCGTGTAGGTACCTACTTTTAAATTTTCCAATTTGTATTTGCCATCCATGTCAGTACTGACACCTTGTCCAGTACCATCTATAATAACATTGCCAAACATGATCGGCTCTTTTGATTCACCATCAATGGCAGTACCAGCGATAGAGCCTGTTTGAGCAAAAGAAAAGAACGGTAAGAGTAAAAATAAGAACGTAATACGTGCAGTTGTTTTCATGACTGAGTTGTATAATTATATACGATTGTTAGAATGAATTTTTTTATAAAATTGAACGAGCTATTGAGCCTATTCAAGGGGACTATGTTGGGATAAAAAAAATGGAGGTAATAATTTATTACCTCCATTGTATATGTATTAGTTAGAAACGGTAAATAATTCTTTACCTGTAGTACCTGCTGCAATATTAAAGAAAATAGAGTTGGCAACTTTTAGGTTACCATCTGTAAATTGTTTGTAACAATCTTGCTCTTGATCTATTAAATCTTCAATGTCAATTCCTCTTCCGTAGTTTAGGAAAATAGAGTTGTGGTATTCTCCACCAGCATTATCACGGAAAGTAATCGCTTTGCTAGTAGCATTTCCAGAAGAAGTTACATTCCAGAATTGAGGTGTTGCAAATGGAGTTCCTGTTTCAGGAGAAGTTCCACCATCGTGCTCACCACCACGGTCAGCCGCTGAAGCAGCAGGATCTTGGTGAATGATAATAAATTGATTTTTACCTCTATATCCTTCATCATAATCCAAAGCATCATCTCCACAGTAAGCAGCGATTAAGTATTTAACATTTGCTGTTCCACCAAACCATTCGATACCATCGTCTTTGTTGGCTACAATCTCGATGTATTCTAAGATTGTACCAGAACCAACACCACCCAATGTCAAACCATTGATTTCGTTGTCGTTACCAATGTTAGAACCACCATGACGAATAGAAACATAACGCAAAGTACCAGAGTTGTCTGCATTATCAGAACCACCATACAAACCACGGCTTTCAGACGTTGGAATACCTTCGATTTGAGTCTCGCCAGGAGTAGAATTCAAACCAGCAGCACCCAAGATGATTAAACCACCCCATCTGCCACGATCTGTTGCAAGAGAACCTCCATTGTCACCTTCGTAAGTGAATATGACAGGCTCAGAAGCTGTACCTGCTGCATTGATGACACCACCTCTAGCAACAATAAGAGCAGAAGCATTTGCTCCAGTTCCTGCTTTTCCTTGAATGATGGTACCTGCGTCAATATTCAACGTTTGAGTAGAACCAACAAATACAAATCCATCTAAAAGATAGATGTTATTTGGCGTCCAAGTCACTGTGTTTCCTTGTGCTTGCATCCAAGAGTCTGTTACATCTACCACTGTTTTGCCAGTAGTATTCAAAGCAGCAGAAGTTGTATTTCCATTAACAATACGGCTATAAAATGACCAGCCATCATACCAAGGCGCACCAAAAGCAGAAGCTACAGCACCTTTAAAGCTAGCTGTTTGAGAAAACCAAGGGTCAGTAGATACTGTTGCGCTTAGTGTTATACTAGGAATAATAGAGTTAGATGGAAATTGAGGATCCATATTACTATTCCCATTATCATCAAAAGAAGCAACCCAAGCATCTACAGCTAAAGTGACATCAATTGTTGTTTGATTATTAACCTCCATTGTTTTAGAAGTATAACCAGCAGCTTCAAAGGTAAGAGTACCATCTGTTGCCGCAGTAATTGTGTAGTCGCCAGATGTTCCAGTAGTGCTAGTTTCTCCACTAGAGGCAGTAATTGTGACACCATCCAAACCTGTAGTACCATCTGTAACTGTTCCGCTAATGTTTACGGTAGTTTCTTCTGGAGTACAAGCTGTGAAACTTAGGGTAATCGCTAAAATTAAAAACGAAAATAGATTTTTCAAATTTCCCATTTTTTTTTAATAATTAAATTAACTTGTTGATTAATAGTTTTTTTGCCTCAAAAAGGGCTTGTATTGTGTTTGTCTTATGCCTTAATTTGATACAAAGAAACGCTTTGATTATAAACTGAAAATGAAAATTACATTTTTAATTTGTTAAGTGGAGTTTACAATTTCTTAATATAGAGGGCTTGGGGTTTTGTTTTTGCTTGATGGGTGAGTCTAAGTAGCTGATAATGAATATAAAATGAAAAGCATTTAATCCAGTGGAAACCGAATTAAATGCTTTTAAGAAACAAATTCTAAGAAAAATAAACGACTATTAAGATTGCTTTAGAAGTTGTCGTAAAGATAGTACATGCATATAATAAGCAATAGGAACCAAAATGGTTGGTAACAGAGGGAAAGGAAAGGCGCCTATAATGGTATTATCTTCTTGAAAGACTTTGAAAGGGGTAGGCATGGTCATCAAAGCAATCGCTACAATGTTTATTAATAACAAGATTCCTACAACATTCCAAAGAATAGCCAACCACTTTTTGTGTTGTTGATTGGCAAAACACAAATAAGCAAAGATGGGTCCTGTGATTCCTGCTATAATATCAAAGTTATAGCCTTCAAAGGTCATGCGTTCTGGTAAGCTGTGCGCCAAAAATAAAAACCACAATAGAATTTCAACAAAAAATCTAAAAGACTGAATATTAAGGAACCATTGAGGAGGAGTATGCGCCAAAATACTGTCTAAATGCTCAAATCTTAGGAAGAAAATTAGTACAATAAGCGGAATCACTAAGGCAATTGGTAACCGTGGAGGAATGCTTGTGAAATCTGAAAAAATACCTAAGAAAGCGACTATGGATATGAATAAAAACCATAAACCTATACCAAGGCGGTATTTTCCTAAAATGCTTTTTTGAATTTCTGTGCCCAAGTGAGCGCTGCTTTTTTTGAGTTGAATGTAAATTAAAATTAGCCAAACAATGCTTAGTAAGAGGAAACCTACCTGTGCTGCAAAAAGGTAATTCATGGTGTGTTTTTTTTATAATAAGGATGCTTTGATAAGTTGTGTGGATTTTTATAATAGAGCTTGTTTTTCTCACCTATGAATTTAGGATATAAGTTTTAAGTAGAAAGTCGTAAGTTCATTATTATTAAAAAAAAACTTACGACTTTCTACTTAAAACTTACGACTCATATAGTTTCGAAAAGAGAGTCGCTAGAATGTTATCACACAATTTGTCAAAGAACGATAATGAATAAATAGAAGTTCGATTTGTATTATTTCAAAGATCCATCTATTTAGGAGAAGATACCATGACCAAAATTGCTAATTTTTAAAATTGTTAGGATTTTTTGCGATAAGTACTAGGATAAGCACCACTAGTTCTAAAAAATAGTCGACTTAAAGAGCTTGCGTTCTCCAAACCAATGGCATAGGCAATTTCTTGGAGTGTAGCAGAGCTATGTTCTAGTAAATGAATCGCTTGTTTGAATCGAATTTGTTGTATAAATTGATAAGGTGCCAAGCCGAAAACTTGTTTGAAGGAACGCAAGAAATGATATTTGGATAAGCAGCTGATTTGTGCTAATTCTTCTAATTTTATCGGTTGATTGTAAAAGGCATAAATATAATCTACGGCAAGATAAAGGCGTTTGATCAACTCTTCTTTGGTGCTTTTTTTACTAGATCTTAACGATTGTTTCAAGCGATCTTGACTTTTTTGGCTAAGGACAACGTGCTCAAAAAGGGCTAATAAAGCAATTTCTTTTGCCTCTGCACTTGTTGTTTTATCTTGATAAAGTTGTTGTAATTGAGCCGCTAAGTGATTGAAAGTCGAACTTCTCCAAGTGGCTTTTAACTGAAAAGAGGGCAGGGGCGCAGTACTTTCAAAAGGATCATCTAGCAAACGCTGTTGCGTCTGATAAAACCAAGCACTCGCTTCTTTTAAAAACTGTGTCCCAAAGTGAATGTTAAAAACTTCTGTAGGAACGCTGTTATTAATAATCAAATCATAATGCGCTTTATTATTCGTAAGCACATAAGCATTTTCATTGATCAGCACTTGACGTTTTTCAACGCCAATAATAGATTGCCCTTTTAAGTTCATGAAAATAGAAAGCGGTCCTTCTATATCTTCCCGAACCGTTTTGGGCGTTGTTGTATTCAGTAGGACAGTAGGCCAACCTTCAAAAGGCAAATTCACAGCATTAGGTCCTTCTTTATTCTGGAACTGATGTTGAATTTGCCGTTTGAGCCAATTAATATTGGGGAATTTGGAAATTAGCATTTATTACTGCAAATTGATGTTAGGCAAGCACCTGTTAGGGGTAAACAAATGACCTGTCGTTGCTTATTTGACTACTTTTCGAATGTTTAATTTTTAATGTCGAATGCTGAATTTTAAATGTTGCATTATGAAGCATTTAAAATTCAGCATTCAACATTAAAATCAAGTTGTTAAAGCTTGTTTTGTCTTTAGCTACCCAACTAATTTTAGACATAAGCCAAAGCTAATAAGCTTAAATTTCTTTACGCAATCGAGCAACAGGAATGCCTAATTGTTCTCTGTATTTAGCGACTGTTCGTCGAGCGATGTTGTAACCTTTTGCTTGAAGCATGTTTTTTAACTTCTCATCAGAAAAAGGTTTACGCTTGTTTTCTGTGGAAATAATTTCCGTTAGAATCTTTTTCACTTCTCTAGTAGAAACCTCTTCACCCGAAGTAGTTTGCAAAGATTCAGAGAAAAAGTCTTTTAGACGTTTGGTTCCAAATTCAGTTTGAACGTATTTACTATTCGCAACACGAGAAACCGTAGAAATATCTAAACCAGTAATTTCCGCAATATCTTTTAAGATCATTGGACGAAGGCGTTTTTCATCCCCAGTCAAAAAGAAATCATATTGATATTGCATGATGGTGTACATGGTTTTCATCATGGTATTTTGGCGCTGTTTGATGGCATCAATAAACCATCTAGCGGCATCAATTTTTTGCTTGACAAACATAGCCGCTTCCCGCTGTACTTTATTTTTTTTGTCGGCACTATAAGCGCTCAACATCTCCTTGTACTGATTGTTCACCCGCAACTCAGGGGCATTTCTATTGTTCAAGGAAAGTTCTAACTCTCCGTTTTTGGTTTCAATAATAAAATCAGGAACAATGTATTGCTTTTTCATGGCAGAAGAAGGCGCATAAACCGCCCCAGGCTTTGGATTCAATTTTAGAATCTCTTCCGTCGCCATTCTTAGGTCGTCTCTAAATAAAGACAACTGACGCAATAATTTATTATAATGTTTCTTAGAAAATTCTTCAAAATACTTGTCAACAATAGTTTGTGCTAATAGAAGGTATTTTACATCTTCCTCACTATAATTTTCCGTAACATCTCTAGATAGGATTTTTCGCTCTATTTGTAACAACAAACATTCTTGTAAATTTTGGGCACCAATACCGGCAGGTTCAAAGGTTTGTACCTTTTTTAGTACACGCAACACATCTTCTTCGGAAACAATGACATTATGTGCAAAGGCTAAATCGTCTGTAATCGCCATTGGTTCTCTACGCAAATAACCATCTTCGTCGATACTACCAATAATTTGATCGGCAATTTTTTCATCGCCTTCTTCAAGTGATAACAAGCCTAATTGACGCTCCATGTGCTCATGAAAAGAGTTTTCCAAGGCAATTGGAATCGTTTTTTCCTCATCGTCGGCAGAATGATTGTTGACTTCATATTTATAAGAAGGTTCATCGTCATTCATATAATCTTCTAGATAATCCTCCAAAGAGTTATCTTCTTGACGTTCTGCTTCCTCATTGATGTCATCGTCTTTATCGGCTTTCTCAGCATAAGCCTCGTCATCAATAAAATCATCAACTGGCGCTTCTTCTTCCTCTTTATTCAAATCATCTTTTGAATCTTCCAAGGCAGGATTTGCTTCCAATTCTTCTTGAATTCTTTGTTCAAGCATAACCGTTGGTACCTGAAGTAATTTCATCAACTGAATTTGTTGAGGAGATAACTTTTGTATCTGTTTTTGTGAAAGATTTTGTTTTAACATAAAGCGGTGTTTTTAATTGAGTAGGACTTTTCGTTTGACTTTTCTAGGTGCGGTATTATCTGTTAAACGCAGAATAGCTTCTAAAAGTTACCATAATAAGCCTAAAAATACATTTTTTTTTCACTTTATCATGCAACTTGGTAAGGTTTTTGATAAAGAGCCGCAAAAAAGGCAATGAAATATTCCTGACACTTTCTTTGTAGTCAGTAGGTTAGGGTTCGAGGAGAGGAAGGTAAGAGAAAAGAAAGGCTTAGTCAATCTCGGGAATAAGAAAATCAATTTGGATGGCTTCGTCGATCTCCAAACCAAATAAAGTAGCTGCTTTGTCCATGTTAACAGAAATTTCTAAGAGTCCAGCAGAGTTGAACAAACAAAGGACTTCTCCCACAGGAACGTCCGCATAGTTTTGACTAATGCTTGTAATAGGGTCGTAGCGTTTGAAATAAATTTCAAAATCACGTGTTTGGCGAATTCTATCAAACAAAGGACGATCAATATTGAGAATAACATTTTTATAATTATCAATATGAATAACTGAACCTCTAATTTGATCTTTTCCTGTAATTGGACGCAAAGACAAACGCTCTAAAATTTCATTTGCAGGTTTCCCTATTTCCTGAAAAGGCTGCCCTTTTAGGATAAACCCAATCGCTTTGGCAAAGACATCTTTAACCCCAAAAACAACATTATCAAGACCATAATCGAGTTCGTAAACTTGTTGAAGTGGCTCGCTAAACATGAGCGAAAAAATACCGTTGTCTGGTCCAATAAAGTAATGACCATTATGAAAAACCGCTAAAAAACGAGGATTTTTTTTATAAAAATTATTAACGGAAATTAAATGGATGGTTCCTTTAGGAAAGCTTTTGTACGCATTTTTTAGGATATACGAAGCCTGCACAATATTGTAATTTTCAATATCATGAGTAATATCTGCAAATAGGACAGGGCTGCCTTGTGATAGAATGTTACCTTTTATAACTCCTACGCAATAGTCTCGCCAGCCAAAATCCGTTGTTAGCGTTACAACATTCATTTATTTGTATAAAAAGTGTCTTTGTGTTAAGTATTAATTTTCTTTTTGAGGAGAAATTTTTCTTGTTTGGAACGACAAATTACAGGAATTTTGTGGAAATGAAGAATTAAAAAGAAAGGTTCTTTCGCAAATCGTGTGGAGTTTAAAACATAGGCTATCTTATAACAGCTATGAATTGGGATATAAGTTTTAAGTAGAAAGTCGTAAGTCGTTTATTATCAAAAGAAAACATACGACTTTCTACTTAAAACTTACGACTCATACTGTCTAGTAAAAAAACGGTTTAAATTATTACCACACGATTTACTGCGTGAGAAGAGTTGTCAAAGAACGAAAAGAAAAATTGTCATGGGATTAGGAATGAGTGTCTAATCTAAAAGATCTGGACGCAGTTTTTTTGTTCTCAAATAAGCCTGATCGTCTCGCCAATCTTCAATTTTTCGTTTGTGCCCAGACAACAAAATATCAGGAATTTTATTTCCTTTATAATCCGCAGGACGCGTATAAACTGGTGGCGCTAATAAATTATCTTGAAAAGAATCAAACAAAGCCGAAGATTCGTCATTCAAAACCCCTGGAAGCAGTCGTCCAATAGAATCTACCAACATGGCAGCTGGCAATTCACCTCCCGACAAAACAAAATCACCAATAGAAATTTCTCTAGTAATGTACAAATCTCGAACCCGTTGATCGACCCCTTTGTAATGACCACACAAAATTATTAAGTTCTCTTTCAGAGACAATTGGTTGCAATGTGTTTGCTTCAAACGCTCTCCATCAGGCGTCATGTAAATGATTTCATCATAATCTCGCTCTGCCTTTAAAGCCTCAATAACAGCAGCAATAGGTTCTACCATCATTACCATGCCAGCACCGCCCCCAAATTGATAATCGTCAATTTGTTTGTGTTTGCCAAGCCCATAATCCCGCAAGTCATGCAAGACAATTTCTAATAAACCTTTGTCTTGAGCACGTTGCATGATCGAGTGTCCAAAAGGGCTTTCCATCAAACTAGGAATGGCAGAAATAATATCTATTCGCATGATTTTTTATTTTATAATGAAGGATAAGTGTTGTGCTTATCAGTGGTTTTTTAGGAAAAAAAAGACAAATTTACGAACTTGTTTGTAGTTGGTAATTATATCTAAGGTGAAATAAAAATGAATGTAATAGGATGACTTTACAAAGCTATTCATCCACGTAAATTAGAGTAGTAGATGAATACATTGTGGGCAAATTTAATAATAATCGAAGCATTGCCCTACTTATCAATAGGGAAAGTTGGAAAAGAGGCACAAATAGGTCGATTAAATATAAGAGGGGCTATTTTTTACAAAAAAATCTGACATTTTGGACGGGGATTTTATTAGACTAAACCTTAATTTAGGAACACTTACACTGTCTAATACTTTCCAACGACTAGTTTTAAGAATTACTTAATTTAATAGCAATTTATCAACAAATTCTTGTAACTTTAATATAATAAAAAATTTTAGAAAGTAAGCCTGTTTTAGAAGAAGAGATGCAACTAGAAACCTACAATACTTTAGGGCAGAAAGTAAAAGAAATATCCATCAACGGGGACATCAGTACTATAGACATAAATGTTAGTTCACTATTGGATGGCATCTATAACGTTCGCTTACAAAGTGGCAATTACAAGATTACAAAATCTTTTGTAGTGGTAAAATGATAATAACCTAAGTCCAAAGAGATTTATCTCTTTGGACTTTCTAATTATACAGCAATGAGATATTTTTTTATAGTTCTAAGTTTTGTTTATTCTTTAAATTGTGTGGCACAGCAATATGATAATAACTGGTTAACAGGAATAGGAGGACAAGGAACAAAATCAACACAAATTATCTTTGACAATCCCATTATACTAGATAGTATTTCAAGAAATATGGGAATGAATGGAGGAATTATCTCGATGTCCGACAGTTTAGGCAACTTTATTTTTTATTCTAATGGTATCAAGATACATAATTCTCAATACCAGTTAATGCAAAATGGAGATAGCCTAAACCCTGGGCAAGTAGCGGATAATTTTCGACAAACTGGATACCCCATAAGTGAAAGTATGATTGCAATTCCACATCC
>CALDEP010000464.1 GCA_937942475.1 uncultured Aureispira sp. | reverse complement strand
TAAATAACAACAACCTACTGCGCCTTCCAATAACGAGTACGATAACGACTTTTAGGCTGATAAAAAGTACTAGAAGAAGCAAGTCGATAGACAAGACCAACATTTAATCCCATCATAATTCCATGCGTATTACTGCGTGCTAGGATGTAATCTTTGGGCGGAATAGGCTGAAAGTCAGAAGGAAAGTAATTGGGCGCATCTTCTCCTTCTAAATTCGTTAAAGAGCTTTCAAAATGTGCTAACAACAACAAACTAAATTGCTCGCTGAGTTGGATTTTTGTACCAATATCAAGCGAAAGACCAAAAGTGAAACTCTTGAAAATCTCTTGTGCAGTTTCATTTCCATCATATTGCCCTCTATAATCAATTTTCTTATCTGGCAAACCAGCATTAAAAGCATATTCCGTTTTGCCAGTTGCTGTAAGGAGCGCATCTAAATGAGGACCAAAGCGCATAAAAAATTGAGCAGGAGCATTGGGCGAACTACTAATTCTTAGCATTAAGGGCAATCGAATATAAGTCAAAGCCCTATGACTAGTTTCTCGCAAGACTTTCAACTGTTTGGCACTAGCTGTTTTGATGTAATTCTGACGCAAATAAGTAAAGCCCAAACCTGTGGCAAGACCTACTGTTCTGCTAAAGTTATGCCCGACGGTAATTAGACTAGAATTTCCGATACTAATACGAGATTGCGTGGACGTTTCCTTTAAGTCATTTTGATTAACCAAAAAAGAAAAATTAGCACTAGTATTGACGCTTAATTCAAAGCCTTTTTGAGCAAACAAAGTAACAATGCTAAGACTGAAACCGATAGATAGGAGTAGCGTGCGCATAAGTATATAGTTTAGTAAGTATTAAATTTGAACAGGTCTCTCTAGAAAAAGTTTTATCCTTTTATCAGAGAAACGTCAAACGATGTACTACTATAATACACGAAGTCTACTTAGAAGGCAAAATCAAAAAATACAACTTATCAAAAAAAAACAAGCTGTTTTTTCTAAGAAAGCCTTATAAATGCTTAACTAAAGCAATATAATTTCTCAAAAAAAACAGCCTGTTTGAAATCTTATTTAACTTAACAATACTTCGTGCATAAATCGTATCTATTTGATTACCAGTAAAATAACTTTCTGACTCTCATTAAGCTAAAATACTGATAATCAAATAGATGCATAGATGTTTTTTTGCTTTTTCGATAGAAAAACAAAAAATGCACGAAGTATTAACTTAAAACACTACACTAAATTAGTAACATGCTTTTCAGAAGGCACATAACTAGCCCATTCGATAGGCAAGTGTATGCCCTGTGTTCTTAAAGCCTGAACACGATACAAATAAGCTGCGCCATCCATAATATGTCCAGCTACATCAGCAGCAGCACGGTTTTCGTAAGCTTCTAGATACGTTCCTTTTACCCAATCATTGAACGATCCCATCGCAGGACCACACCAGATTTGCATATCCGTCAAACGATCTTGAACACCTGCATTTGCCCAGTTAGAAGACAAGCCCAAATACCAACGGAAAATCAAAGCCATTTTTCGTTTTGGATTGCCCTTTGCTCGCTCAATTTGATGCGGATCACGTTCTTGAAAGAACTCAATACAACCTTGCCAAACTTCCTCCAAAGGTTTTCTAAAAGTTTTCTTTTCTAACTTCTCTCGTTCAGCCGTTGGAATGTCATCAATAGAATCGTATTGCATGTAATATTCATACAATTTCTTAGCTCTAGGACCAAATAAGGTTCCACGCTTGAGGACTTGTAATTCTACCCCCATCTCAAACATATCAGAGGCAGGCGCCATCATCACATCTGTTTGAGCAACCTTTGCCAATAATTTACGCACATGCTCAGAAGTTCCTGCTTCTACACAAGCCTGATTGACAGAACCCGTTACAATATAAGCCGCCCCCATCATAAAGGCAGATAAGGCAGATTCTGGTGTAGCAATTCCTCCAGCAGCACCAATGCGAATGGGCGTTTCAAAATTATGTTTTAGTTGCAATTCATCTCGCAAGCGAATGATGGAAGGCAATAAGGCCACCAAAGGACGATTGTCCGTATGTCCTCCTGAATCCGCTTCCACGGTAATATCATCTGCCATTGGAACACTAGCCGCCAATTGAGCTTGCAAAGGCGTGATTTTTCCAGCAGCTACCAATTTATCTAAATACTTTTTAGGAGCAGGCTGCATGAAGTGACTTGCCACTTCTTTTCGTGAGATTTTAGCAATGACACGATTATTAATCAAGACCTTGCCATCTGCATCTTGGCTCAAACCAGCCACACGGTAATGTACAATATTAATCGTCAGATTCAAAAAGGCAGAAGCCTCTACGACATGAACCCCTCTAGCCAAAAAATGCTTCACAGCACCTTCTTCTAGTGCAGGCTCATTCGGGCTATGAATTAAATTAAAGGCATAGCTCTCTTTTTGTAGGGAATCCTGTATGGTATTAATCGCTTGCTCTACTCGGTTTGGAACCAAACCAGCAGCTCCAAAAGAGCCTAACAAACCAGCTTTTCCAATGGCAATAACCAAGGCTTCAGAAGCAATTCCATTTGCCATTGCGCCTGTTTTATAAGCATATTTTAGTTGATAATCTCTTCTAAAAGTAGCATCACCTAATTGCTGTGCCGTCATTGGAGCAACCATTCCTAAGACTTGTAAACCACTGCCATCTGTCGTTAATTCTCCTGCATTGGCAACGCCAATTCTATCGGCATGATCTAATACAACGAAACAGTTGTCTGCTGTGTTTTTTAATTTTTGTTCTATACCAGCAGTATCAAATGAAATAGCTCTAGGTGAACCTTTCCAATATAATTTTTGCTTTGTTCCTGTGAAAGTAATCATATTTTGATAATTTGGTTGATCAATTAATGCTGTGATTCGTTAATTGACAACTGTTTTTTTAATAATCGTTTAAAGGTATTAATGTAGGTATTGATATTCTGATCTGATATAACGTTTGCATCATAACAGAGACCAATTCTTAAGCGTTCTTTGTAGGTGCAAATAGTAACATATTTTTCAATATTCATAGCAGAAGAAATAACAACGGGCAAATAGGCTTCTATTTGGTATTCTCCTGAAATATCAGGTTTCATGCGTCCATAATTGGTCAAAATAAGTTCCGTATTAACTTTTTTTAGATCAAAATGGTGAAGCAATTTCTGAATGAGAAAATCACGTCTTAAACCATAACTATTCAAGTTTACAGCATCTATTACAGATGGTTTTATAGCTACTAGTCCTAGCAAACTCAAGGGCTCAGAAGAGTTGAACCAAGTTAAGACCTTTTGTTGAAGTGTTCTAGCATATGCATCAATAGATAATTTGTAATGCTTAGGTAAATCTAATTTAATAGAGTTCACGTAACAACCCATAGATTCACCAGGATCTTGTAATAATTTTGATCTAATATTAGCTGTAATAATAAAATTTGTAATGCTTGATTCCTTGTAAATGCCAGATGCTTCCCGAGCATATAATAAAAGTGTTCCTAGAAACGTATTGACAGAATAAGGCATTTTTTTACAATGTTTAACAATTGCAGCCGTCATTTCTGGGCTAAAATCTTCTATAGAAATTCTTGTTTCACGACCAGTCCAATAATCTTTGTAAACTTGATCAATCATGGATTGTGTTAAAACAAAATTCTTTTTTTGCCACACTTTATTAACCAATTTAACGAGTACATTTTTACTCCAAGAATCCTCCATAGGAGGAGCAATGTTTTCAATTGGCTGATGTTTAGGAATGTTTTTTAATGGATGCCCATTTAAAACCTGAACAATATGTGCTATTATAGTATTTAAGGACATTCCATCACAAATGGCATGATTGGCAACAAGCAGTAAATCTGTCTGTGTTTTTCTTTGATTTAATACAAAATGAATTAAAGCCTTCTTATCCAGTTGGTGAACCGTTTGCAACTCTTGTTGAGTAATAACCTGATAAGGAGTATCTTGGTATTCTTTTATACTAATTTTTAAGCCAGGTTTAGAGACTAAATAAGCTTCATTTTTCTCATTAATAGTTGGAACCATTTGAAAGAAAGGATGCTTTTGAGCAAGCAAATACAAGGCTTTTTCTACCCTTTCTAAAGAAACAGTAGTGTTTAGTGTTACTCCTGTTACAATATTTGAATTAGGAGATGAAATAAAAAAACGTAAAATACCAGATAGCTTAACTCTCATTTAGCGATAAATTAGGAACGTATAAAAATGCTACCAAGCAGCATTTTTATACGTAATCCATGCTTATTATAATAAAGTTTGTTGGATATTATGCCTCCACAATTCCCAAAGCCAAATCCGTGATTTGATAAATACGAGTTCCTTCATTCCAAAGGAAAGCATCACCAATAATGGCTAAGGTATCGCCACGTTGTTCAATCGTTTTGAAATGCACTTCACAATGCATGTTCTCTACACCCAACAAGATTTGACCACGGTATTTCCAATTCGTTTTGTGATTGTCCAATTGTACAAATTTAGGGGACTTAAAGTCTTTACCCAAGTTTTGTTGCAAAGCAAAGGTTTGCATGGCTTGTAGAATCGCTTCCACACCCAAAGAACCTGGCATGACTGGATCTTGGTAAAAATGACAAGTAAAGAACCAATCGTATGTATTGACAATCTTACTTGCGTGAACATAGCCTTTGTTATACTTACCGCCATCTTTGACAATTTTCAATTGGTCTAATAACAACAATTGATCGCCAGCCAAGTGATAATTAGGTTTGTCAGCAGGTGCTTTGAACAGCTTCATTTTACCATACAAAGAATCTAAGTTAATAGACAAATAGTCCTTTGTTTGTAAATTTTCGCTTTGGTACCAAGCTGGAACTTCTGTTCCATTGTCCAAGCCAACTTGTTGCGCCAATGCTTCGCCAGGGAAGAATCCAAAAGAAGATTTTCCTTTGTAGAAGACTTGACCATCTATGCTTAATTCAAAAGTATAGTTCTGCAAAACCGTTCCTGCCAAAGAGACAGAAGAAACTAAAACCGATTTGTTGTGAATCGTTTTGCCTCTCCAATCCGTTCCCATAGGCAAGTCAAACATTTCTCCTTCACCATCTAAGTTACGGAAGAATAAGTTTTTGTCTGAGAATTTTAAAGTAGAACCCATATAAGCGCCCAACAAACCACAAGGTTGCAAAGCAATTTCCATTAAAATAGAATAAGGCATCGTCTTCGTAGAATTTTGCTCGTAATACCAAGCATCTACAGGCACATCGTATTCTGCATAAATTGTAGACGGTTTTTTGAAGAACAAGCGTTCGCCTTCTACTTTTATAACTCTAGAGATTAATTGTAAATCTGTATTTGGTTGACGAGAAACCGTTCTTCCATCGTAACAAGCGAAATCAGGACCAAACGCTTTGGATAAATCGCTTAAAGCAAAATTGGTGATGTCCAATTCATTTAACAAAGCCCCTTCAGAGCGAGGAGAGATTTTTACACCCGCTTCTTTCTCTAAATATTTAGGATTGTCTTTTTCTCTTAATTGTAAACCTAAGTTCTCAAAATGTACCGTAATAACGCCATCAGAAATGATTTCTAAATCAGCAATTACATAAGGATTTGGAACCAAGCCAATTTCTTTTACTTCTAATTTATAGACCAATTTAGTGTCTCTTCCTGGCGTTACTTCCTTACGACAACGTACTTTTTGTGGCAAATCAAACATTGGTTGATAACGAGCATCTTTTGTCAAGCGTTGTAATCCTAGCATTAACATCAAGAAACGTAGTAAGTTTCCACCACCTTCTGCCTGTAGAGAACCTGCCAAAACTTCATCATCACGGAAATGACAAGGGAAGTACCAGTCATTAGGACTTAAATCTTTTTCAGCGACAATCGTTCCCAAACCATAAGCACCACCTTGCAAATCAACAGACGTAATTCTATCTAACATTAAAATTTGCTCAGGAGGCAAACACAAAGATTTGTTTCGACCATTCGCAAAATAAGAAATATTACCAAAACATTTTTCAATGTCTCCATTGATTAAATGACGTAAGTCGTCTTTAGAGAAACTTGTTTTTGTGGTGTTTAATAATGGTGTGAACTTAGGTTTTTTAGCATTGACTTTAAGCGCAAGTTCATCCTTGCTATATACTACACCTAATCCATCTTGCAATTGAGCAGGGGTAAAGAAGCCTGCACAACCATTACGCATTTTTAAAACCAAACGATCTTCTACATAACAATCATAACTAAAGAAGAACAATAAATTATCACCATTCTTAACAAAAGAGTTAATGGAAATATCATAACGCAAGGTTTGCCCTTCAAATGGCAAATCGTCTACAAAGGTCAAGGTACAATCCAATAAACGGTACACCAATTTTCCTTTGTTTTCAAAGTCAATTCCCAAATAAGAAATCAACAATAAATCACATTGTCCAGATTCTACCGAAACAGCCCAAGGAATTTGACCATCTGTTGTAAACCAAGCATCGTAAGGAATATCGTACTCTGTTTGCATAGTAGAAGGCTTGAATTCGCCTTTCTTAGCATTCAAACCTGTCACACGACTCACCAATAAATAAGGATCCATTGGCAACATAACACGACTACTGTAGGTGTCAATAATGTCATAGTCAGAACCAAATACTTTTCCGATTTTTCCTGTAGCAAATTCTTGCAAATCTTCTTGAGAAAAAACAATAGTTTTTCCTTTTAATTGTTCTCCAGAGGCAAAGTCTTGAAGTAACAAACCGTTTTCACCAATCTTTGGATTGGAGGTTTTGTTGTTCATTGTTTCAACTGTTTTTGTTTCCAAGGTGACGATTGATTTTTGTGTCTCAGATGCTTGCTGAGAACGAGCTATTGAAATATTTTTTTGTTTCGTATTGCTAGATTCAAGCCTTGCTGTAGCGGTGCTTGTTTCTGTGCCTGCAAGTGCTAAGGCAGGTTCTTTTGGGATGGCTTTTCGTTTGATGTTTGCAAAATTAGCTTTATTTTTTTCGCTAAGCAAAACATCAAAAATGCGCTTTCCACCAGTAATAATTTTCTTTTTGAAGGAGCGGGGCTCTGCTTTTAACAAGATGTTCTTATACAGAATATCCAAATCCAAATCAACACCATGACTGAGCAATTGTGCAATCGCTTCTAGGATGTTTTGTGCGTCGGATTTACCCTTTTTATTCATACTAATTGCTAGATGCTCTTTTGTTCCCAAATTATCTTTAATCCAAGAAGTACAAGTGGCATTGGCTCCCAATTCTATAAAAATTCTAGCCCCTTTTTCATAAATGGTTTCGACTGTTTTTGGAAAATCAACGGCTTGATAACAAACTTTTGAAGAGTTGATGGCAATTTCCTTGCTGTCAAAAGGCAATTTTTTAAGATTAACACTAGAGTGAAAATCAATGTTCGGTTTTTCTTCTAGTGGAAATTGATGCATTTCAAGCAATTCATCGTGTGCCATTTCGCAAAAATCATGATGAATGACATTTTGAAAAGGCACTTCTACTGAATGACAATTTAGTTGACTCACAATAGATAGACAAGTAGCTTTATCCCCCGAGATAATCAGTTCATTATTGGTGTTGACAAAACTAACATAGGCATTATCATAAGAAGCCACTAATTCTTCTACTTTAGCTCTTGGAGCTAATAAAATAAGGCTGATCCAACGTGCTTTGGCATCTTCAGAAGTCGTGTTCCAAACTTTTGCCAACAAATTTAAGTCGCCAGAAAACTCTGTTTGGAATAGATTAGAGTTTCTAAAAACACTGGTTCTTGTTGGGCTCCAAACATTCAGAGAATACCACATACTGGCAGATTCTCCCATGCTGTAGCCAAAGGTAAGCTTAGGCTCTAATTTGAAATAAGAACGCAAAATATGCGTATAAATAGCCGAAGAGAAAACGCCTGCCGACATCATGGCAATGGCATCTTTGTGAATATTAGGCGTAACTGTATCTGCTGTCTGTGTTTTTGGATATAAATACTTGCTTCCAACAAATTCAGACATATTAGGAACCTTCTCTTCAAAGTGCGTGTGCAATTGAGGGAAAAGTTGGAAAACATCTTGTCCCAAACCTGTATAAGCCGCAGCAGAACCAGGATAAACAAAGGCAACTTCGCCTTTTGTTCCCAAAGGATTTCCTGTGAAATAAGAACCTTTAGGTGTCTTAATTTCTTTCTTTTCTAGAATGGCTTTTGATAAGCCAAATTTAATGAATTTTAATTCTTGTGCAAATGTTTTTTGATTACTAGCAAGGATAGAAATACAATAAGAATAGACTTGTTGTTTTGCAGCCTCATAGGACTGAGCAGCGATTTGAGTTAAGGTAGTCCCCTTTACGAGTGCTTCTTCTAAGACTTGAATTTGGGTATTTAACTCAGCTTCACTATTCCCTTTAATAAGAATGATATTGGTTACCCTTCCGTTCGTTAAAGGGGTTTCTTTTTCTTGATAAACAGCCGATTCTGTCAATTGAATCTGAATGTTATCTAAACCATTGATGGCTGCTCGTCGTTTATCTTGATTGTTTGTTAACAACCAAGGACGAGATTTTGCAGGGAAATAATACTTGGTTGCCGCAAATTCTTCTGCAAATTTAGGCGCTTTCCAATTCGGGATACCAGGAATAAAACGATGATGTAAACACAAAGCGGTTTTAATCAAACTGGCAATGCCCGAAGCAGCACAGGTATTTCCAATAGACGTTTTAACAGAACCTAAAGCAACCTCTTGTTCTTGTTTTGTTTTTAATAATTGCTGAATTTCAGCATGATCTTGTTTCGGTATACCACTAGCCACCAATTCTTGATAGCCAATATTTAAGGCCGTTTTTGCTTTTCCAATATGGTCAATCGTAGCATAAACCTTGTCCTTCAAGGCATCTTTACTGCGTTTGAGTACAATCGCTCCAGCGCCTTCACCAACTAACCAGCCCTTATCATCTTGATTAAGACTCAAACTTGGATCAGCAACCGTACTAGCAGGAGATTTTTGATTGCGTAATAAGACATTTTCTAAACCACCGCAAAAATCAACACCACCAACCACAACAGCATCCACTTCTCCTAGAGAAAGCATGTTTTGAGCCACTTCTAAGGCTTTGAAAACAGAGTTTTCGCCACAAGAGACGGTAAAGGCAGGACCAGAAAAGTCCCACAAAGCAGCGATACGACTCGCCATGATGTTACCAACAAAACTAGTATGTTGACTAGGTGTTTGTCCACCTTCTCGGAAATACAAGGCATTTTTACATTGTTCCTTTAACTCCTTTTTCTTTTCCTCCGTTAGAATTAACCCGCTATTCTCAATCGCTTCTTCGAGTTGCCAAGTGCTATCCCAACGAGATAAATAATGATGAATCGCCAGTTCTGATTCCATGGCAATTAAGACGGCTACATTTTGACTTTCGTCAATCCCTGCATCTTGCAAAGCCTTATCAGCAACACTTAAAATGAGTGCTTGTTGAGGCTCTAAGGTTTCCGCTTCTTTGGGTTGAATTTTATAACGCAATAAATCAATTTCAAAACTATCAATGTAAGCTCCTTTAGGCGCTTTGCCATTTTCAAAACCATATTCTTTTAAGAGCGCTTCATTGGCATCAAAGCCTTTCCATCGCTCGGTAGGCAATGCTCTAAAGTGTTGTTTGCCATTATAAATAGACGCATAAAAGTCTTCTAAATTAGTGCAATCTCCAAAATAAGCCTCCATTCCAACAATAGACATAGCTTCCATGTTGAGCAGCTTATAAGCTTCAGGTTTTTCTTTTTCATAAGCCTGAATCACCATATGCGCATTTGTTCCTCCAAAACCAAAGGAATTAATGCCTGCTTGATTGCCTTTCCATGGCGTTGCTCTAGTGATAATATGCTCGTCCTTGATGAATTGATTTTCAGTCTGAACGGCTTCTGTTAGATTTACATTTGGAGGAATAAAGCCTTTTTCTAAAGATAAAAGTACCTTGAATAAGCCTGTCATTCCTGCTGCCGTCAACAAATGCCCCATATTGGATTTGACCGAACCTAAGAGTGGGGCAGCATTGTGTTGTTGAAAGAAGTCAGAGATAGAATTCATTTCTGTTACGTCACCCAAAGGCGTTCCTGTAGCATGACATTCTAGGTAACTTGTATTTTGAGGCAAGACATCGTCTCTCAAATAAGCCCGCTCAAAAGCCAGTTTTTGACCTTTGGGATTCGGACTTAACAAGAACTTACCACGACCATCGTTAGACAAACCAATGCCACCAATAACTCCTAAAATCTTATCACCATCCCATTGCGCATCGTCCAAGCGTTTTAAGACAACGATTCCAGCGCCTTCTGAAGAAACCAAACCACCAGAATTACTATCCAATGGCGCAAATTTCTGATCGTGTGGCGCATAGGCATGGAAGATGGAAAAGCCCATGTGTATAAACAATTGATCCGAGGCACAAACCGCACCTGCTAACATCAAGTCTGATTTGCCTGTCATCAAATCATCACAAGCCAATTTTATAGCATAAAGAGAGGTGGCACAAGCGGCATCCAAAGCATAATGATTTCCACCAAGTCCCAAGGCTTTACAAACCATTTTGGAAGGCGTATCACACAAGACTTCATTGTCTGGCTGCTCGTATTTATGCGATTCTATTTTGAAATTATCATCCTCCAATAATTCTTGAAGTGCTTTTTCGGTCGTTTGTGTATAAACACTAGACATTAGTTTGTGAGAAGAACCCGTCGGAAACGAAAGATTCCCTAAGACCAAGCCACATTTTTCCAAAGCCGTTTCACTATCGTAATAACCACTATCTTTTAGCGCCTCTTTGGCAACATATAAAGACCATTGATAAAGTTTATCTTGCTTGGCAACAAAGTCACTAGGCAATTTATAACCCGTAGGATCAAATTCAAAATTTCGAATATAACCACCACGCAGTGAATAGCATTTATCAACCACGCCTTTGTCGGACTGAAAGAAGGAATCTGGCGATACGCCAAAATCTTCTTCAGTAGCCATTTTTATTAAGTTTTTCTCGCCAACTAGGTTCTCCCAAAATTCTTTATTGGTAGAAGAACCAGGAAACAAGCCAGACATTCCTATGATTGCTATTTTCATATGTTATTATAATGTTTAATGTTGAATGTTTAATGTTGAATTATGGAAAACCATCAACATTAAGAAATCAACATTTTACCTTTTTAGATTATTTTGTGATGTCTTTACAATAGCTGTTATAATTCGAATTAATTCCTCTATTTGTAAAATATAATCATTATAGTCTAAAGGTACTAATTGGCTTTTTTGTAATAGTCTTAGCCAATAATGTGTTTCTCTAGCTTCTTTGGAAGAAATCGCCATTTTAGCAATAAAATCTTTCTTTGTTTGAGCAGCAGATGCTTCATTTGCGTTTGCACCAATACTCGTAGCAGAACGTAGTAATTGTTTAGAAATAACAAATTCGCTCTTTGCTCGTAAAATTTTATACAACTCTATAATTGATAAAGAAAATGCAAAAGATTTTTCTAAAACAAGATTTTCCTTCATGGTTTTAATGTTTAAGTTTTAATTCTTAATGTTGAATGAGTTTCTATATTAAAACATTCAACATTAAGAATTAAACATTCAAAATCCTTTAAAACTACCATTGTAATTCCTTAGAAACCGTTACAGCAGCATTTTTAGTAAACAAATACACCTCACCATTTTCATCGTACGTCGTGCAATTCGCCACCATTTTGAATTCGTTACTTTCTACTACTTCGATGTGAACAAACAATTCTTTTCCAAAAGGAACAGGTTTGTAAACGGTAGCAGATTCTGTAGACAAAGGTAATGATTTTGCCCCCTTATTATATTGTTGCACCCAAATTACCATGCCTTGATACTGAATGTCCGAAAAGAAGGTATTCACTCCAATAACTGGAAATTGACCTTGATCTTTTGCAGGAACGTCAGGTGCTTTACATTTTAGAACAATTTGTTGTTCTGTCCAATCTAAAACTTGCTCAATTCCTTGAAAATAGTTCCCGTGAAATAATGCCCCATTTTCATACAAAACGGCTCCATCAGTAGGAGCGTAAGTACCACTCAATTGTGTTTGAAATTTAGGGAGTTCTAATTTATTTTTCTTAGCAACCAAGGTTACTTGTGCTCTGTAGTGATAAGTAGGTAATTTTGCGGTAGCAGCTTGACTTAAAATCGTTGTTTCTAGCAAAATCGTATCGGCATCTTTTTGAATCTCTTTCAATTCAATAATATAATCTGTTGGCTCCGAACCATCAAAAACAAGGCCTTTGAAAAGCTTTGCATCTTTAACAATATGCACGCTAAAGTCAGGAAAGACTTGCTCACAAGTATTCGTCATCCAACCCACAGCATTAACAACAGGTAAAACAGCATTTCCTTGAATCACGTGATGCATCAAGAAAGGATTTTCTGCTAAAAGCATATTTCTATGAATACGATGAGTTTCCAAAGCACCTTCTGTATAAGAAATTCCAGCAGGCAAAGTGCCACCAATAATTACTTGAGGTTGGTTGGCATATTGAATGTTCATTTCGTTGACCATCATTGCAGGTCCACCTTCGCTGTTGACCAAAACAACGCCCATTTCTTTAAATTTCTTTTTCAAGGCATCGCTAACCATTCCAGCATCCCAAGCACCCCAGTTAATTGCGGAAACTTGTGTGTTTGGATGATTGGTTCTAAATAAGTGGGCAGCTTTGCTTAGTACTTCATTCGCAATCGCATAATCTGTTTGTCCTACATTACCATAAAAACCAGCAACAGAAGAAAACATAACCAAGTGCTCTAGCTTGTGAATATTCACACATTGCAACATCGTTAACAAACCATCTAATTTTACCGTCAAAACATTTAAGAAATCTTGTTCCGCTTTGTCTTGAATGTATTTATCTGCCAAGCGCCCAGCACCGTGAATGATACCAGTGATAGCTCCCCAACGTTTTGTGATCGCTAATAATTGTGGTTTTACAGTCCTAACATCTGTTACATCGCCTTTGATATAAACCGCTTCTCCACCATTCTTTTTGATCGCTTGGATGGTCGCTTCAATCTCTTTTTTAGCAACAATGCTGTTAAAGATCTTTTTAACTTCTGCTAAGTTTGGTTTTTGACCTTTATCTTTCATGTCCGTCATGATCAAACGTTTCAAAGCGCCATCATCTGATTCCTCTTTAGCATAAGCAGGCACTTCAAACTCAAAGTTAGAACGACCCAATAAAATGAATTTAGATTTGAAGGCTTTTGCCATTTCAATCACACAATTTGCCGTTACACCACGAGCACCACCACTAACTAAGAATAAAGCATCTTCGCTAACAGCCGTTTCAATTTGTTGGTGTTCTTGCACCGCTACTTTTTTGGCGGCTAACATAGCTCTGCCATTTTCACTAATCGTCGTTTCTATAACCGAGCGATTAGGATCGTGGAGTTCACTGATAATGTGTGCTGCAATGCTTGCTGTACTTAATTCAGGTTGAATGTCAACGGCTCTACAATAGACTTGTGACCATTCTAAATTCAAACATTTGACCAAACCATTTAAGCCACCACCAACAATAGAGGTATTGCCACGCTTGCCTAAGCCAGATTGACCATCCAAGCGAGTAATGCTTAGAAAGTTTGCACGATTCGTTTTACCCAATTCATTTAAAGAAGGTTGAATGTGCTTAGCGACTAAAAAGACAGCTTTTACTAAGTCTCTTTCTACTGCAAAGTGTTGTGTGAAGTTGCCATTTTGGAATTCAAAATGAGGATGTAAATGAATGAAGGTTCCAACAGCGCCATATTGATTTTGAACCGTTTCAATAGCGGTTTTGATCGCATCGTCTGTATTGGAAGAAAGGCTAACACTGTTGTGTTGGATAGGATTGTTCACTTGATGAAGGTTCAGAACAACAACTTTGTTTCCTTTTTGCTCTAAAGCTTGGATGACTTGTTGTGTTAGTTCTGAACCATCATTAGTGATTAGCGCAACGTGTGTATTTGGTAAAGAAAATTCCAAATAATCTGGTTTAGGTAAGTACTTTAAACCGATTTCATTGCGTTCAACACCATGAAAGGAAGATGTTGTTGTAAAGTTTTTTGGGTAAGCTTTTACGGTAACATCTTCTTCCACAGTTGCTTTTGTAGTTTCTGTTAAGCTAGGACTTTTTTTTTACCTGCTTTCTCAGCCAAGTAATCTACGATTTGTCCTAAAGTACGTAGTTCCGTCAATTCTTGAGGATTCACACCAGACACTTCTGGATAATCTTCGGTCATTGCACCAAATATTTCAACACGCTTGATCGAGTCAATTCCTAAATCAGCTTCCATGTCCATGTCTAATTCTAACATTTCCGAAGGATAACCCGTTTTTTCACTAACAACTGTTAAAAGAATTTCTTCTAATTTGCTAGTGCTTATTCCACCTGTGTTGTTATTAGCAACGGGAGTAGGTGTAGCAACAGGCGTTGGTATAGGAGCGGTTACCACTGCTTTTGGAGCAGGAGTGATAATTGGCTGATTAGACGCTATTGTATTCGATTGAAAACTTGGAGCTGCAATTTCCTCTACTTTCGCTTGTTTTGCTTGAGCAATCGAAGCTTGCGTA
>CALDEP010000463.1 GCA_937942475.1 uncultured Aureispira sp. | reverse complement strand
ATACAAAAATGGCAACTTGTTTTTGGTGAGAATTTTAAAAAGTAAGTATATTTTTGCTTAAAATCAAGTTGCAAACCAGTAACCTCACAAGAGATATGTACTAATATCAAAACAACGAATCAATAACTATCCCACTTCGAGATCAGAAATAAAAAGGAAGAAAAAAATATAAAATACCTCATCAGATAACAAAAAAAGTCCATTTGAAAAAACTATAAAAGCCTTTTCAAATGGACTAAATAAAAAAAACACCCCCAAAAAAACCTATAACAAAACCAACTTCCCAACAAACCACCCCTTCTCCACCGAATTAAAAACCCGATAAAAATAAACCCCAGCAAGCAAATCCCCCTTATGAAGCTCAAAAGAAGCCGTGTGAATATCCACCACACGAACCACCTTCCCAGTAAGATCAAGCAACTGCATCGACCAAACATCACTGTCTTTAAAATCCTCAATTTGTATCGTAGCCGTTTCCGTAAAAGGATTCGGAAAAATCTTGACAGAATTATCAACAGCAGCAATAGCATCAATACCCACAAAAGTCGAGCAATCAAGAGGCGAGCCCCAAGTTTCCGTTCCTTTTTTGTAATAAACAGGCATATCTGTTCTATAAAAGCCATTTAGGAAAGGACCACCTAAACCTTCTATCCAGAGACGAGGCCAAATGTCAAGGTAGAGCGTCCAGCAATTATTAAAATCATCGTAATAATAGTGATGGTGCGTTACTTTTTGCCTTCTGTCGGTGGCAAAATTTCGAATAGAAGTGAGGCTGTAACCCATCGAATCAGGGAACAATTCGTGTGTTAATTGATCTAGATTATTGGTCTCTGACAAGACAATTCGCTGACTTAGCGTATCTGTGGTGTAGCTAGTGTCTGTTGTGCCAGCCATGCCATCGTTGTTGACGCTTGCCAAGCAGCGTTCATAAGTATAACTGATGGTATCTTGATTGGCGGAAATAGTTTTGGATAGAATCGTCTTAATTTGTTTGTGGCTTCCATATTGCCATTGTGCAAATTGCATTCTATATTCCCCTGCCGTGTGTATTTCATCGCCTATGTTAAAGTCAAAAATATTGGCTTGCGTTGGAGGACTTATTCCAACATTGGCTTGCGCACTGCTTCCAACTAAATTATAAGGGACCGGACTGTTTGGAAAGGTATGAAAATTGAAGAATTGAATCCAGCCATTTTGCTTGGAGAACTGTAGTACTTCATTGTTCATGGGATGTATTATCGTATTATTAGAAGCATCTTTTGCTTGTAAACTAAGTGTTTTTACACTGTCTAAATTGCCTAGTATCGTGGCGGTATCGATGCTACTTACAGTAGCTTCGATGTAATCTCCATTTCCAAATTCATACAAAACCCAAGTGCTATTTAAAGGAGCTAAAGTTTGAATTAAAATACTGTCTAATGCTTGGTTGAAAAATACATAGTCGCCATTGTTGGATTGAATGATTTGATGCCCCAGCCAAGAAGAATCGCTGTGTTGGGCGCCACAGTTTATTGCGGTGAAATTTTCTTCGAGAATTTTATAATTATAATAATGCGTTTCTGTTCCTTGTGTGGCGACAGAATCTATGCGAATGGATCGAATTTCTCGTTCATAATTGGGACTTGTATTGATGGCATCTACAAAGAGAAAATGCTGCTCGTAAGCAGGTTGAATTAGCTGGTAGTTTTGTGTGTAAGAAACCGTTGCAAGGAACACAAAACAAAAAATTAAGAACTGTTTTTTCATAATAATTTTTATCTAATTTTAAATGAATTAATAAAAAGCTAAGGCTAAACTATTGACTTTCAGAAGGGTCAATAATTTGCCCCATAAATAAAATACTCTCCGTGGCATTGTCCTTAATAAAGTAAAGAAAAGGACGGTTTATATTAATGGATAGCACTTCTAGGGCACTCCTAGAAGATAGAACAACTACTGTTGAGGCGGCAGCTTCTGCGCCTTCTTCATTTACTTCAATCATTGCTTTGTGCATCACATTGCTCACGTAAAGCTCTGGTGCAATGTTGCCAAAATTAGCGGAGGTCTCTTCAAAGGGAAGCTTTAAGCCCATCTCTTTAAGAGGGGTAGGCAATTCAATGCTAGGAGGCGTGATTTTCCATTTAGGGACTTGTATATTTACTTCTGTTATTCTGTATTTGGTACACCAGTCTAAATAAGAGGCAGTAGAAAGTTGTGCAATCACTTTTTCTAGCGGAACGTCTTCGTTTGGCAAAACAAGCATCATGGAAGTGGTTCCACCTTTGTAGTCTAATACACAGACATCAACGCTTTCAAAGTTTCCAATTTTAATTTCACTCTTTCTATTCATAAAGTCAGTCAGAATGGGTTTTTTAGAACTCCAAAAAGTATCTTGTTGGGTATTTTTAGGCTTAAATTGCTCTTCCCAATTACCATGAAAATAAATGGCATTGGTTAAAACTAAAAGGGAACCTTCTAAATCGGAGGGAGTAATAATGTCTTTTATTTTTTCCTCCGTACGTGAACTGACCCAGTCGTTAATTTCCTTACTACCGTTTTTGGGATTCTTATAATAACCTATATTACTACGATAAAAGGCTCTGGTCATTTCTGTAAAACCAGCCTTGGCCTTAAAACCGTCTTTGAACCATATTTTGTTGGCAGAATTTAGTGTAATGGAACCCTTAGAAGCATTTAAAATAGCCTCGTTGACTACGCCAAATGACTGGTGAAATGCCTTGGTATTTTTACTTGGAAAATGAAGCACTTCTTGCATTTGATCGGCTGTTTCTGCTAAAGCGCCACCATAAAGCATCCCAAAAGCAGTACTAACACTGTAAGGGGAATAAATAAGATTGTTCGTAGGCGTTTGAATTTGTTTGAATAGGTCAATGGCAAAGCTAATGTTTCCATGAACAATATCCTTGCTTGCTATAAAATCCCCTGCTTCAAATAGGGAGTCAATTTTTGCCATGTCAATGGGTATAGAGGTATCTTTATCTGAGCCTTCAAAAACACAAGAAAAGGAGCTAAGGATCAATAAAAAATAGATGGGGTAGGGCTGTTTCATTTAACTGTAATTTTAGGTGAAGAGGGAGGTATATATTTAAAAATACGAAATATTAGGCAATAAAAAAACTCTATTCTTTTGGAATAGAGTTTTTGAATAAAAATATATCGACTAAGAGCCTGTCTAAATTTAGCTCCATTTACGAGCCGCCCACTTAGAATTTTTAACGGTAGAAGTACTTGCTTCTGTACTTTGTTGTTTGTTCGAATCCATCAAATAAGTAGCCAGTTTGGCTGCCAGTGTTGCTTCTTGTTCATTGTGTTGTTTTAGCGCGTTAGGATCAAAATGTTTTTGTACAAAATTAGTATCAAAATCTCCTGAAACAAAAGCCTCGTGCTCCAACACATAGGTGCCAAAAGGAAGCGTGGTTTCACAACCATCAATGTGATATTCTTCTATGGCACGCAACATTCTTTGAATGGCTTCATTGCGATCTTTTCCGTAGGTGATTAGTTTAGAAATCATTGGATCATAATAAATTGGAATGTCCATGCCTTCTTCAAAACCATCGTCTACTCTTACGCCAGTTCCTTTGGGTACTTGGTAAGTGCTTAATTTACCAATGCTTGGCAAAAAGTCATTGGCTGGGTCTTCTGCATAAACACGCAATTCTAGGGCGTGTCCTTGTATGGTTAAATCTTCTTGTTTGATGCTTAAAACTTCACCTCTTGCAATCAAAATTTGTTGTTGAACTAAGTCTACACCCGAAATTAATTCTGTAACAGGATGTTCTACTTGCAAACGAGTATTCATCTCCAAGAAGTAGAAATCAGTATTGTTTTCTAACAAAAACTCGACGGTTCCTGCACCAACATAATCACATAATTTGGCTACTTGTACCGCACAATCTCCCATTGCTTTACGCAATTCTGGTGTCAAGACGATAGAAGGAGCTTCTTCGACTACTTTTTGGTGACGACGTTGGATCGAACATTCTCTTTCGAATAAATGAATGGTATTTCCGTGCGTATCTGCCAAAACTTGTATCTCGATGTGACGAGGGGAGGTGACGTACTTTTCAATAAAAACAGAGCCATCTCCAAAAGAAGAAAGTGCTTCCGATATGGCACGTTCCATTTGCTCGTCCAGTTCTTCTATGTTTTTAACGACACGCATTCCTTTTCCACCACCACCAGCAGACGCTTTGATCAAAATTGGAAAACCAATTTCTAAAGCAATCTTTTTAGCCAATTCAGGGTCTTCAATCGCTTCTTCTGTACCAGGAACCAATGGAATGTTATTGGCTTTAGCCGCTTCTTTAGCCGCTAATTTGCTACCCATCATTTCAATAGCTCTTGGCTTTGGACCAATAAAAGCTATGCCAGCATCGGTTACTTTTTGTGCAAAAACAGCATTCTCACTCAAAAAACCATAGCCAGGATGAATCCCTTCTACGCCCAATTCTTTCGCTACTTCTATAATTTTTTCTCCTAATAAATAAGACTGGTTTGAAGCTGGTGGACCTAAACAGACCGCCTCGTCAGCATAACGAACGTGTGGCGCATTTCGATCTGCTTCAGAATATACCGCTACCGTTTTAATGCCCATTTCACGGCAAGTACGCATAACACGCATGGCAATTTCTCCTCTATTAGCAACTAGTATTTTTTTCATCGTCTTAATTTTTATAGCTGGGATTTTTGTCTTTTTCTATCTGCTCCTAAAGTAAGAGCTTTGCGAATTTACAAAAAAAAAATAAAAGGAAGCGAGATTCTTAAAAAACAGCTGTTGCTATCTTTTTTCATTTGTAATAATGTCTAATAAATGGAGCACTTTTGACAATTTTAGCTTTAGTTCTAGATCTTATACAAGTAATTAACATCTATAAAGTTGATTTGTTCTTTTTTTGAGTGTATATTAGTATAACACTTCGTGGAGTTTTTAGTTTTTTGATAAAAAACATAAAAACACATCTTACATTAGTTTGATTATCAGCTTATTAGTATTTTGGATAGATGAAAGTCATCTAGCTGATAATCAATCTAATATGATTTCTACACGAAGTGTTGTTAGTACTAATCTTACCCAATAATAAAATAATAGATAGCGGTATCTAAGAATTATTTTAGCCCATACTCCTTTAAGAAACAACTCCTCAAAGCCTCCCTTTGTGGTCTATGTCTCTTAAAGCCTCTTCTGTATAGTGGCAATGATTCTAATTTTTTATGGGCTTAAAAAGCTGTTGGTTCTCACAAGGAACTACACAGTACTTTATTTTTAACCATTTTAATTATTAGAGATGAATTACATCCAAAAAAAAATAAGCCAACAGAGTTGGACTTATAGACAAACCTTTATTTTACTACTAAGCTGTTTCTTTTTTTTAGGAACGGAAAATGTACAGGCATCGCACTTAAAAGGTGGCAATATTAGTTATGAATGCTTAGGCAGCAATCAATATCGAGTCAACTTGACTTTATATCGAGATTGTAGTGGTATTAACATGCCAAATCAGGACTTTCTAAGCGTTAGTTCAGCGAGTTGTGGTCTTACTTTGCCCAATGTTCTATTACCTTTAGATACCACCTATGAAGTATCTAATTGTCCATTGGCAGGCACGACTTGTAATGGAGGTAATCTTCCAGGAGTTGGCTTGTATGTTTATTCTGCGATTATTACCTTACCACAATCTTGTACCGATTGGGTGTTTAGTTGGTCTAGCTGTTGCCGAAATGCTGCTCTAACTAATTTGGCGACTAGTCAAGCAGCTTCTTATATAGAAGCTGGTGTCAACAGTAACTATTGTAATGATTCTCCCGTATTTACAACAGAACGAGTTAATTATTTTTGTGCAGGATATTGTTACGAATATAGCACAGGGGCATATGACCCAGAAGGAGATAGTTTATTTTATGCATTAACTTGTCCTATGCAATCCGTAGGCGTTTGTATTCCAAATGTAGTTGGTTTAAGCCCAACACAACCCTTGCTTACCAACCCTTCAGGTTCGTTTAATTTTGATTCGAATACAGGGCAGATGAGTTTTTGTACCGCGATAGGACAGTCGCAAGGTATTGCTACAGTAGTAAGCGTGTATCAAATTGTAAATGGGGATACGATTGGATATGTACAAAGGGATTTACAACTAATCGTCATTAATAGTGTCAATTGTACTGCGCCTGTTGTTACAACAAGTCCAACTGTTTTAACAGGAGGGACATTTGATTCCTTAACTCAAACCTTTGAGGTTTGTTCAGGAGGAAGTCTAATTTTTGAAACAACCGTTTATGATCCAGAAGGTTCTACCGTTGGAATGAATCATTTAAATGTAAACTTAAACCTTGTGTTTGGGGCAGGAAACTGGGCGATTATTGTTGATTCGTTAGCGCCTTATCGACCAGATAGCGCTCGAGTAATTATTCAAATAAATACCAATTCTCAGCATATAGGACTGAATGTATTTACTCTAAGTTTTACAGATAATACTTGTCCCATCAAAGGACTTAATACAAAAAGTTATCGACTAAATGTTATAGGAGTGAAGGCTGTAGTGACAAGGGCAAGTTACTGCCCAGGTATTGCCTTAAATATTCCTTTGGAAACGACGGTACATTCAAGTGCTGTAGGAACGTATTTGTGGACACAAATAGCTGGTCCAACAAGCACTTTTTCTAATAATACCAGTCCTAATACCACCGTATCCTTGCCAAGCACAACACAAGTTGGAGATAGTATTGTTGTAAGGGTTAGCTATACGGTAGGTGCTTGTACCAGTACCGATGATATCATCATTCACACCCAAATACTACCCATTAATTTGGACATCCTAACTTCTGATACTACCTTATGTCCGAATGGAATAGGAGATACAATTGCCTTTTCGATTCTTGCTGGTAATCCGATAATCAATACCTCTAGTGGGGTATATACTTGGACGGCTACACCTAGTAGTTATTTAGCAAATTTGATGAATACAGGGACGAATACTCCTGCTGCTGTTTTGAATACGGCAGCAAGTGATACGATTAGATATCAAGTTCGATACGATTATGGTTTGTGTGTAGATTCGGTAGAAATAAGCTTAGGGACACGAGCAGGGCTTGCGATTGCAACGACTAGTTTAGATACGATTTGTGCTGGTAATGCGGCTCAATTGATCGCTGTTTTGACCGATACCGTCTTTGTTTTGGATACAACAGCTTGTAATAATTATAGTGTAGACAGTATTCCTTATGCTCCTGTACTTGGAAGTGGTACGACCGTTAGTTTAGCTGACGATGCTTTATCTAACGCTTTGCCGATTGGGTTTGATTTTGAATTTTATTGTACTGCTTACAATCAATTTTTTATCAATTCAAATGGGTTTATCACATTTGATGGAGCTAATGGCGCTAGTGGTTGCTGTGCTGGGCAAGTTTTGCCTAGTAATCTGGCTCCTAATGATTTAGTTGCCTTTTGTTGGGAAGATTTGAATCCTTCTAATGGAGGAACCATAGATTATTTTACAACAGGAACCGCACCAAATCGACAATTGGTCGTGCGTTTTGTTAATGTGCCTCGTTTTGGAGGTGGAAGTACGGTTACTGCGCAAATCGTTTTACATGAAGGGACCAATGCAATAGACATTCATACAACGAGTATTTCTATTGATGGTCAAACGACGCAAGGAATTGAAAATGCAGCTGGAAGCTTGGGACTAGCTGTTCCTGGACGAAACAGTAGTGTTTGGTCGGCAACGAATGATGCTTATCGTTTTACACCAAGTCTTGTTTACAATTTTGAACCGATTACCTACAGTTGGACGCCAAGTAACACGCTTTCTAATGCTACTTTTTATAATCCAACAGCAAATCCATTGCAAACAACAACTTATGAAGTAAGCATTCATGAAGGAACTTGTGTACGAACAGATTCTGTAAGGATTGTTTTGAATGCGAATGATACTACGTTGCAGATACCTGTTGTAAGTTGTGGTATAGCAAGCGTACCAACTAATTCTGTTCTGTTTGAATGGGGGCAAACTTCGGGCGCAACGGCTTGGGAATATAGTTTAGATTCTGGTGCAACTTGGACGATGAGTCCTCTGAGCGATAGTTCGTTTTTGTATACAGGATTACTACACGGAACTTGTTATGGCATTTGGGTACGAGCACTTGGAGGTACAGGGGTTTGTCCTTATAGTACGGCGACTTATCTAGACTGTTGTACCGATGTGTTGAGTAATGCCGTCACTCAGAGTGGGATTACCTTATCAGCAGTAGCAACAGGAACAAACATTGTTTATCAATGGGTAGATTGTAATAATGGAAATGCATTAATCGCAGGAGAAACAGGGCGAAACTTTACACCAACAGCAAATGGAGATTATGCGGTGCGTATTGAAGATGGCGTGAATGCTGTTTTGTCTGCTTGTTATACTATTAATATAACAGAGGTGACTACTTTAACAGATGTCTTTGGCATTCTTTGTTATCCCAATCCAACCACAGGGTTATTACAAATAGAAAGAGAAACTACAGCATTGCTTAACATTCAAATTCTTGATTATCTAGGACGTGTTTTGTTTACTAAAAAGACAAGCGAAACACAGCTTAGCTTAGATTTGAGTGCTTATCCAGCTGGTATTTATACCATTCAGTTTCAAAATGCTAAGAATAGTAAAAGCCAAAAGATTATCAAGAAATAAAAGCAATTATAAATAAAGTAAAACATAGAGATAGAAAGTGTTGCACCAATCGTGTAGCACTTTTTTTATGTCTGAATAAGAAAGAGAATTACTATTTTTTTTGTAGGTAAGTAGTTGGACAAAAGTAATTAACCAATTGTTTTTATCTTGTAGACAGAATTTTTTGTATTTTCAAAAAAAACTATGAAAATAAGTTTCTATTTATTCTTGTTAATAAGCTTGTTTACTTCTTGTTCCGAGGCGGTGGAATCGTCGGCAAGCACCCAAATTAGTTCGCTTGTTGATACCCTAATTCCTACTCCTGCAAAAAAAGATAGCCTTCATCGAATCAAACTATCTTTTGTGGGCGATATCATGGGGCATGACAAACAGTTGTACGCAGCGGC
>CALDEP010000462.1 GCA_937942475.1 uncultured Aureispira sp. | reverse complement strand
AAGCCCCAACGATACCATTCAAAGCCTTTTTTGATAAACGAATCGGCATCTATACTCAAGCGCCTTTTTATACAGTAATTAATTAATAAAAGTAAAATTTCATTTTGCTCTAAAGGAAGCAATTCTTTATAGTGTTTCAGAAAAAGATCGCCCGCTTGCTCAAAATAAAGCCCCGTATTCAAGTCCGTTTGATTGAGCGTTTGGTATAAATTATAATAAAGCAATACAATTGGGTGTTTACTTTGCACTGCTTCAGCCAAAATACCATCTAGTAAAGGAATGGTGTAATTTTGTTGTGTTATATTGCTGTGAGAACCTGCAACGCAGGCATATTTGAGCATAGACAAGGTATAGAAGTCCGTTAAATGGGTAAACATTTTAGGCAAATTGGTTTGAATCGTACGGTTTTGAGTTCCCTTTAACTCAAAGAGATTGCGTTCTAATTCAAAAAACTGTAAGCTATTGGTCGCATTTTGAGTTGTTTTTTTTCGAACCTCAATATTTAACTTATCTAACTCTATACTAGCTAAATCAGACAGATTGCGTTCTTTTAGACCTTGGATAATATTTTTTTGGTATTCAAAATTATCAGAAACTACCTGATTATATCCAACAAAATTTTTCAATAAACCAAAACAAGAATTCATCAAATAACGTAACCGTTCTTCTTTATAGGTTTTGTTTGGAAATATAAATGCATAAGCCCTCTTTTTTTGCAACGTTACATTAGATAGTTTATATCTAGAATCTATGAAATCAAAGAGTTTGATGCTGTCTTCATGCTGATTATGGATGGGGGAATTAATCCATAATTTGAACTGTCTTAACTCTTTTTTAGTTAAGGTGGAATAGAGTCTAATAAGTCGGCTTTTTATCATGTTATAATAATACAAAACTTATGATTAATATCCAACAAATAACAATTTTTGTCTTTGTATTATCTAAGCTGCCGAACTATCTTTGTTAAAAGAATTGATAAAAACAGTAAAACATAAATAAGATGAAACTAAAAAACTTAATGGCTGCTTTATTTAGCCTATGCTTAATGACAGCATCCTATGGACAGGGTTGGGAACAATACTATTATAATGATACGATTCCAACAGCTTATGCTTTAGATCAAACAGTAGATGATGGCTTTGTTATTTCTACATCATATTATGATAACAATATTGGCAATCATTTACCTGTCATTATAAAAACAGATGTGAATGGAGATACTTTGTGGACAAAACGCGTGGATGTTATAAATAGTAGCCCTGATCGTTTTATTGATATAGAGCAAACAACGGATGGCGGGTATATTCTTGCAGGAGAAATTACAGTAGCTGGAAGTCAAGATATGTACTTGGTGAAAACAGATGCTAGTGGAGATACTATATGGACTAAAAATTATGGAGGAACAGCACTAGAGTATTGTCGTCGTGTACAACAAACAACAGATGGCGGTTATATCGTTATTGGTAGTTCTTTTGTTGGTGGATCTGATGTAGATCTTTATTTGGTAAAAACAGATGCCAATGGAACTGTCTTATGGACACAAACTTATGGTGGAGCAGATTACGATCTAGGAGAATATGTTGAACAGACAACAGATGGTGGTTATATCGTGATTGGATCACTTCGTCCAGGTGGAGGCGTAACGGCTAGAGATGTTTATTTGGTAAAAACAGATGCTAGTGGAACTGCCTTGTGGACACAAACTTATGGAGCAGCAGCTGATCATGATGAAGGCGTTTGTGTACACCAAACACCAGATGGAGGATATATACTAGGCTCGACGGCGTTTGTTTCAGGGGGTAGCAATGTAGTTTTGACGAAAGTAGATGCACTAGGGGTAACACAATGGAATCAATCATTTGGAAGTGGTACTTATTATAGCCTTGAATCTCTATTACAAAGTAGTGATGGTGGCTATGCTTTAGTGGGGCAGTTAAATAATGGAGATAATTACATGTTGAAAACAGATGCTTTAGGTGTTTTTCAATGGGATAATGTGAGAACGAATGTGAACAGTTCTTATGTAGATGCTGTAGTGGTTGGGAATGGATATGCCATTGTAGGACATCAATGGGCTGATTGGAATAATCCTGCTGCTAGGGAGTATGTCTTTTTACATAGAACGGATAGTATCGGAAATACACATTTGAATATTATCAAAGGGAATGCATTCAATGATGCGAATGCTACTTGTTTGAAAGAAACTGGAGAAAGAGACTTTTCAGGGATTATCGTAAGGGCTGTAGGGAGCAATAGAACTTGGTATGGAACAACAGATGCTTTAGGAAATTACTCTATACGAGTAGATATTGGTTCGTATGTTGTAACAGCGGAGTTGCCTGCTTATTGGCAAGCTTGTGCGAATAATTTAGCGGTAAATTATCCTAATTATTACACGATTGATACCATCGATTTCCCATTACAAGCAGTTGTAAACTGCCCTATGATGCAGGTTGATTTGTCAGCGCCATTTATAAGAAGAGCTGGTGCAGGAAGTTCCTATACAGTCAACTATTGTAACAATGGAACTATTGATGCCGTTAATGCAACGGTTGAAGTAACGCTGGATTCAGATTTAGATCTACTTGGGACAAGTTTGCCTATCGCAAGTCAAGTAGGAAATAGGCTAACGTTTAATCTTGGAAATGTAATTTATGGAGCATGTGGTAGCTTTACGATTCAAGTAAGAGCAAGTCTTAGTTCTATTCTTGGTCAAACACATTGTTCTCAAGCGCATATTTTCCCAGACAGCTTGTGTTTGCCAGCTTGGGGTGGAGGTATTATTGAGGCTGATGCAGATTGCCAAAATGATAGTGTTGATTTTAAGCTAGAAAATATAGGAAGTGGTTTATTTAATTCAGAAACGTACTATGTGTTTGAAGATCACTTTATCATGCGCACAGGAAATACAGGAAATATTCCAGTAGGAGATTCTTTTACCTTGACGATTCCAGCAGATACAGCAAAGTCTTATCGTATTTCAGTTGCTCAAAATGTTGGTTTTCCTAAATTATTAGGTGATACGATTGCTTCAGCAGCAATAGAAGGTTGTGTGCCAGATTTGAATGGATTATTTAATACTGGTTTTATTACTCAATTTTCAAATGGAAATAGTGCTCCATTTATCGCTGTAGATTGTCAACAAAATAGAGGTTCTTTTGACCCGAACGATAAAACAGCACAACCAGCAGGTTATGAATCTCAACACTATATCTACCATTATACGGACTTGGATTACAAAATACGTTTCCAAAACACAGGAACAGATACCGCATTTTTAGTAGTTATTCGCGACACGATTTCTCCTTTGTTGGATTTGAATACTTTAACCATGGGAGCCAGTAGCCATGATTATACTTGGAGAGTTTATGGAGAGCGTATTTTAGAAATTAGATATGAAAATATCATGTTGCCAGATAGCAACGTTAATGAGCCAGCTTCAAATGGATTTGTGCGCTATAGAATTGAGCAACATGATGGAAATGTTGCTGGAGATGTGATTTATAATGCAGCAGATATTTACTTTGATTTTAATGCTCCAATTAGAACCAATCAAACCTTTCATACCATTGGTGAGAACTTTGTAACGGTGATGTTAAACCAAACAGCCGTGTTAGACGAAGTTGTTCAAGTGAAGGTTTATCCAAATCCATTTACACAAAATGCTACTATAGAAGTAGAAGGAAAAGACTACAATGAATTGCAATTGACGATTTATGATGTATCAGGGCGAGTAGTTGCACAAAAACAAGCTTATACAAACAATAAAGTAGAATTATCAAGAGGAAATTTACAGCCAGGCGTTTACCTCTACCAGTTGTTAGGAGATGATGCTTTGATTAGTACTGGAAAAATCGTTGTTCAGTAATAGATAAGGAGTATTAGACTTTGATTTAGCAATCAATCTCTGAAAGGAGATTGGTTGTTTTTTTGTTTATAAACGATGTATTTGCTCCAATAACCAATACTTTTCGGTGAGCGGACTAGCTTGTTCAATTTGATCTTGCAATTTTCGAGCATTCTCTTTGTCATAAGGCGCTAAGTACAAGAGCTTTTTAGTGAATTTAATGATGTTTTTATAATTACTTTGGTGATAACCCATAACCTCTTTTCGTTGCAAATAAATATAGAAACTATTGAGCAAAGCTTCTAACGCATCGCTGCTGCCTTGCTCGTAATATATTTTTAACAAGATCATCTTGGCGTCCAAATTTAGAAACAAATCATCGTATTCTACTTGATGCAATAAGTGCATTGTTTCATCGTAATTACCTTTGGTGTATAATAATTTTGCATGTGCAAAATGATGGTAATTCTTTTGATACTTCGTGTTTAAATAAGGCGTATACTGTTTCAAAAATTGCTTGGTCCAATCAATTTTTTTTAGGCGCAAGGCAGCAGTAATAATGTTTTTGTACGTAAATCGACTCAAGACATTATTCTTTATGAGAATGTTATAATCCAAGCCATATTTGAATAAATCAAAGACTTCTTGAACATATTTTTCATCGCCATTATTGAGCTGTTTAATACAAAAATTGAGCGCAATAACATGGATATTTTTAATCTCACTAGATTCTAGTTCTTGATAATGCTCAAAGAGCAACTTTTTTAATTGTTGATAATGCCTAGCTTGATTGGGTTCTGTGAGTGACTTGTAGCTGTAATAATAAAATTGAACAGAAATAATCTCTTGGTAGGTTCCTAACTCTATTTGTTCTAAAACCTGTTGCAAAAAAGGAATGTTAAACTGATTCTTCTTGTTGAGGTTCTGATACGTCAAGGCAGTACAGGCATGTCTTAATATTTCAATGACAAAGGCAGTAGAATAGGCATCAAAAACGGCTTGTAAATTAGTGGTTCGAACTCGTTCATCTTCTCCCGCTTGTTCAAAAATTTCGCTCTCCAACTCATATTGATTGTAATAATAAGCCCCATCTTTGATTAATTGCTGCTTTTGGGCAGATTTAGCCTTCTGAATTTCTTGTTGTGAAAAGTTGTTTAATGCTCGATCTTTATAAAATTGAATTAAACTTTTTTGTTGCAAAAAGTCATTTGAATCTTGTATTGTGAATCGGACAAATTTTTCTAAAGTCGTTACACCTAAACTCATAAGGTGTCGTATCCTTAAATCATTATAAGAAGAAGTATAAATAAACTGATAAGCCTTTTCTTTTGTAATAGATAGTGCTGTAAAGTTGCCTCTTTTAGAAAAAATGAACTCAAAAAGCAACAAGACATCTTTGTGCTGGTTGTGCATAGGCGAATTGATCCACTTTCTGAAGAGTGCCTTTTCTTTTCGGTCGAAGTGCGTGTAGATTTTAATCAGTTTACTTTTATACATGTTTTAAATGTACTAAAAATCGGACAATACTTTAAATTTGTAATTAAAAATTTAAACTTAATCCACTAGGTTTGTAAGAGTGGTACATATAATCCAAGAAGAAAGACCAAATTGATGATTCCTAAAAGAGATACTATGAAAGGTTTAACAGACATAAAGAAAGGTTTAACAGAAATATTCTATGCCTCAACGAACAAGATTCAAAATTCTATTTATAGAATACTTTTTACAATTAGCTTTTTTATTAGCCTATCTCCAAGTCAGGCGCAATACAACCAACCCGAAGTCTATTTTGTAATAGAAGGAGGTTGTATCAATGATCCAATAAGTTTTAAACCCAAAGTTTTAGGCTTAGATAGCCTTATAGTAGGAGATAGTCTAACGCAAGCAATCTGGGATTTTGGAGATGGCACAATAGATACCATCACACTTTTTCCAACAAGCATTACCCTATCCACTGCCGATCATATTTACAGCAGCAGTGGGGTGTTTTATCCTAGTTTGACGGTCACCAATCGAAATCAATTAGACAGCACCTTTACCAAACGAATTGTCATTTCACCCAAAGCAAGCGTAAGCGCCACCAATCCTTATTACGAAAATTTTAATACAGGGACAAATGGTTGGCATCAGGAAACCTCAGAAGCAAGTACAAATAGTACTGCCGTAAATGATTCTTTGTGGCAATGGGGAACCGCCGTAGGAGTCAATATTAATACCACCTTGAATAATGATAAAGTTTGGGGAACTCGAACCGCTAATTCTTCAATGACTTATTTGCAAGGGGAAGCAGGATGGGTATACAGCCCTTGTTTTGATTTGAGTCAACTCGATAGACCAATGATTTCCTTAGATATTTGGAGGGATGCACAGAGAGGGATAGATGGCGCTGTACTAGAGTATTATGATGAAAGCACCAATACTTGGAATGTCTTAGGAGAAGCTTATAATTATGGTATTGATTGGTACCAATCAAATTTTATTCTTAGTCGCCCAGGAAATCAAGCGAATGAGACTTATCCTGTCGGTTGGACGGGGCAAAGTTCGGATTGGGAAAATGCAAGATATGCTTTGGATCACCCTCACGATGATTTACGACATCAAAGTAATGTTCGTTTTAGAATCGCTTTTGCGTCAGATGCAAATACAATTATAGGAACAAACGAAGGTTTTGCTTTTGATAATGTTGCTATAAAAAATAGAAGCCAAAACACCTTGGTCGAACACTTTTCGGGGCTAGGTTATCCAGGCATCGAAGTGATAGAGTCAGACCTTTATCAAATGCTTGACCAATCGCCTTATCGTGAGGAACTAAGTTTGATACAATACCACACGAATATGTATTCTAATGATCCCTTTTATAATCACAATCCATTAGCAGCGAATTATCGAAGCTATCTCTATGGCATTTCAAATGCAAACAAAGCATTGGTTAATGGAGCGGTTTTAACGGACTCTACCAGTGATTTAAGCCTTGAATTACTAAGTCAAGAATTATTAAAAGACCCTAAATTTGAACTAAGTTTTGGTTCTGTTCCTTTTGTTTATACCTCAACGAATTCTTTGCATGCAACAATTACCCTTCAGGCTTTAGAAGATTTGCCATTAAATAGTTATACGGTATTTGTTATGATAACGGAAGATTCTTTGCTGACTCCAACAGGGCATCTAACGCAATCGGTGTGTAGGGAATTAATAAACAATGAGGGCACTATTTATCAGCAGGCATGGGTAGCAGGAGAAACACGGGTAAATACCCTTAACTTCGCCCTAAAGACAGGACTAAATTTCAACAACCTTAATATTACCGCTTTTGTACAGAATGAACTGACTAGAGAAATCTATCAGGTAACTAGCCAAGCTTTGTATGCTTCAAATACCTTGCCTCCTCATTTGGGCGTCATTACAGGAACTGTTGCTTTAGATACGAATAATAATTGCCTCAAAGATAGCTTAGAAATGGGCTTGTACGGAAGTCTTGTCGAAATGCAGGGCAATGGAATTACGTATACAACAAGCACCAATAGTTTAGGCATTTTTAATGCCATTGTTGATACAGGAAACTATACCTTATCTATAGAAAATCTAAATATTTACAGGCTTCTATGTACAAATTCACCAGCGGTTTATGTTTCTGGGATAGGAGTAGATACAATCAATTTATTAGTAAGAGATAGTGTTTTATGCCCTTATTTAAGCGTTGATATTTCAGCTCCTTTTCTACGATCGACAGGAGGAGGAAGTGATTATACCGTTCAGTATTGCAATCAAGGAACCGTAATGGCGATGAATGCTTTTGTGGAGGTGGACATAGATCCTAATTTAATCGTACAAGGCTCAAGTATCCCATATACCAATCCAAGTGGTCATACTTACCGATTCGATGTAGGAAATTTAGCGGTAGAAAGATGTGGTTCATTTAGGATTAATGTTTTGGTTCCTTCAACATTACCTGTTGGGCAGACTTTGTGTACCGAAGCACATATTTTCCCTGATACAATTTGCATTGCTAATTTTTGGTCAGGGGCGGTTGTGAATACTTCGGGAGTTTGTCTCGGAGATAGCATCTATTTCACGATCCAAAATACAGGGGCAGCCATGGGAGGCTATCAAAATTATTATGTGGTGGAAGATAATATTATGATGCGAGTAGATTCGTTCCAATTGGGAAGCGGACAAACGAAGCAGGTTGCCCTTGATATTAATCCTGGACAGACCTATCGTATTATTGCAAATCAGGAAAATGGCTATCCTCCAATGTTAGGAGATGCAACATCTACGACGGTTATAGAAGCTTGTTTGCTTCGTCCAGATGGCTCTTTTAATACAGGCTATGTGACTCAATTCTCTAATGGAAATAGTGCCCCCTTTATTGCTGTTGATTGCCAAGAAACCATAGCAGCTTATGATCCTAATGATAAAATAGGTTATCCAATAGGCTTTGGAGCAGCACATTCAATAGAGCAAAATATTGCTTTGGATTATAGGATTCGTTTTCAGAATACAGGAACAGATACTGCCTTTAATATTATTATCATAGACACCATATCAACACAGCTTGATCTGAATTCTTTGGAAATGGGAGCGAGTAGCCATGCTTACACTTGGGACTTGGATGGTCGTGAATTGACGATGTATTTTAAGGACATTTTATTGGTAGATAGTAATGCCAATGAGCCGCTTTCACATGGCTTTATTCGATACCGAATTAATCAAAAATTAGATAACCCTATTGGGGCGATCATCAATAATCAAGCGGCTATTTATTTTGATTTTAATCCGCCAATTTTTACAAATATAACAGAACATACGATTGGTGAAAACATTGCCATCTTAGATGTTTTTGTAGATAAAATATTAGAGGATTGGACTAAAATAAAAATCTACCCAAATCCATTTGAGGAAATGACAACCATAGAGGTAAGTGGAAAAGAATACGAAACCTTGGAACTTCTAGTCTTTGATTCTTTGGGACGTTTGGTCGAAACGGTAAATTCTACCAATGAAAATCGCATTCAATTGTTAAGAGGAAGAATGCAACAAGGAATTTATTTTTATCAACTAAAAGGAAATAAGGAGTTGATTAGCACTGGAAAAATTATAGCGCAGTAAGAATAATAGACAGCCACAAAAAGAAAAGGGATTGTCTCCAATTGGAGGCAATCCCTTCTGTGTATATTTTAGAATGAGTTCTGTGTATCGAAATGATATTTAAAGCCTATGCGCTTCAATTTCAACAAAAGGTTCGTCATTACAAAAACCGCCATCACAACGAACAATATTCAATCCGAAGGTTAAGTATTCTCCATCTTGGGACAAGTCACCATGACCTGAAATTTCAAAATTAGTGTTATGATCATAATGACAAATATTGAGTGGAACATCAATATGCCCTGCACCATAAACGCTACCAACTAAGCTGCAACTGGTGCCATAAATACCATTGTTTCCATAGCCTGTTACCGCAATTTCCAAACCACTGCTATTTACTTCCGTAATTTCTATATCATAATGGAAAGATTCGTGCGTATTGGTGTGTGCATCATAAAAGCTTTCTACAGCATGATAAGTCCCCAAAAAAGGATAACGTTCATCAATATGATCGTGGTGATGCCCATTGTCATGCACATGACAGCTAAAGAGCAGCATTGAAAAGCCTAGCAATAGTAATTTTGAGAGTAGATTTGTTATCTTTACCATAGTTAATGTGTTTAGTAGAATGAAGGATGTAATGTGTTTGTCTATTATAAAACAAAAAGCATACTGAAAAACGCTAAGCGTTTTTATTTAACTTTTACTAGGATGTTAATCGCTTAATTAATGCCTTGTTTTCTGTTGTTAATTAATTGATAATTAGTATTTTGTATATTTTTTTTGTTTTGAAAAGAAAATATTTTTAAATTATTTTATTCTAAAGTAATTTTAAAATAAAGCATAGGTTTCTTAAAGATGAATGGTTAATATGAAAGACAAAGAGGAAAAAAAAGAGAGCGCCTTACACATTTCAAAAGGCAAATCGGTCGAGTCTAACATCAATCAAAATTTTAAACGAAAAAAACGTCCTCAAAGAAATTTGCAAGAATTTTTGAAAGGCATTTTAGAAGGCAATAGAGTGGTGTTGAGCCAAGCAATCACCTTGATTGAAAGCACCCAAAGTCAACATCAAGAATTAGCACAACAAATCATTGAAGCTTGTTTGCCCTATAGTGGTAAATCCCTTCGAATTGGTTTGACAGGGACGCCAGGTGTTGGCAAAAGTACCTTTATTGATAGCTTTGGTCAGGTGCTTCTCACCGAGGATCGACAGTTGGCAGTCTTGGCAATTGATCCTAGTAGTCAATTAACGAGAGGCAGTATTTTGGGCGATAAAACCCGTATGGAAACACTATCGGTGCATCCCAAGGCATTTATTCGCCCTTCTGCCGCAGGTGGCTCTTTGGGGGGCGTTGCTAGAAAAACACGGGAGAGTATTATTTTGTGTGAAGCCGCAGGTTTTGATACCATTATTGTTGAAACGGTTGGCGTTGGTCAATCTGAAACAGCCGTGCATTCTATGGTGGATTTTTTCTTGTTGCTTTTGTTGCCCAATTCTGGGGACGAGCTACAAGGTATTAAACGTGGTGTCATGGAAATGGCAGATTTGATAGCCATTAACAAAGCGGATGGAGATGCCTTACTCGCTGCGAAATTAGCGAAAAAGCAATGTCGAAATGGCTTACATCTTTTTCCGCCCAAAGCCAGCAATTGGATTGCAACGGCCGAACTCTGTTCCGCCTTGAATCAAACTGGTTTAGAAACCATTTGGCAGCACATTCTCAGTTTTCAAAACCAAACCACCATCAATGGTTATTTTCAAAAACATCGACAAGAGCAAGCAAAATATTGGTTGGAAGAGAGCATTCAACAACAATTAAAACAATTGTTTTATCAGCACACTAGCATAAAAGGTGCGTTTACAGCAATGGAAAAACAAGTTATTGCTGGGGAATTATCACCTTTCAAGGCAGCAGAATTGTTGATGAATTCCTTTCGTAATAAAGAAAATGAAGCGTAAAACCAAAGCTTATGTGTCTTGCTTGAGAACTGTTTTACAACCAATCTTCTCCATTCCTTTTATTCCATTCTTGAGGATTGCTATAGTTGACATAAAAACCATCTGTTCGAATCATAAACTCAACCAATTGAATTCCTTTTGCTAGAATTTTATTTCTAAAATCTAAATCAGCATTAGACGGAAAGGCGTATTTTCCTACCGCTTCAACTGGGCTTCTAGGATGATTGTGATAATGCTTTAAGGTATTAACCGTCCGTGGATGGCTCAATAAATGATGTACCTTGACCGAACCAAAAAACTCTAAATTAGGTCGATAAGAAGTATAGACAAAACTACGGGTTTGATCCTCTATGCGAAACGTCAACAAAGACCATTCAACAGAAGTATTGTCGGCTAAGAATTCAAAAACAGCTTTGGCAGCATTAGCATCCTTTTGAAAATTAAGGCGAAAACCTGTATACGCTTGCTTCGCATGATGTCCTTTTAATAGGAGAAGATGATCTAAGATGCCTTTCTTGATTTGAATATTAGGGTTTATAATTGCTTTACTCCTTTTTTTATAATGAACTTTTCCTTTTTTTCCTTCTATTAAAATTAAGCGATCAAATGTATCTTGTGTTATTCTAATTAAGGTAATATAACCATTTGCATTGACTTTGTAGTCGTCTAATACATGCTGATTTGTGCTATGCGTTTCGTCTATAGTAAAGGTCGTTGCAGCTAGATAATTACATAAAAAACTAAGAAAAAGTAAGGTCTCGTAAATCATGTTATAAGTTAATTTGTTAAGAAAAAACAGGTCGAATTAGGGCATAAGGAAGCTCCATAAATAAATCGCTAGATTTATATAAGTAAGAATTAGGCATAGGAATGCCCGCATCAATTGTACGTAACAATTGATTTTATTTTAATAAAAGAAGAATAAAAACAGGGTGTAAACAGGTGTTTTTAGGTAGACGAAATAACTAGGCTAATGTTACAATGCGTCTGTTTATTGATCTACCATGTATCGACTAAAACAGCAGCCATGTACTAGAATCAACTCAGAAGCATGCTTTATAGTTCTGAGAAATGGTAGATTTGGATAGACCTTTGATTTTTATCGACGAAGTGTGAGCAAAAAGAAAAACTAAGGAACAAGAACCTGAATAGCAGCAGGCAACATAAAAAATTCAATGGGACTTTGTCCAAGCCATTCTCCATCTACTTCTACAAAAGCAGGCGTTTCAGCAGGTGCTGTGATTTTGAGGTGTTTAGCTTGAGCTGTAAACGCTTCTTTGTGCTTCACGATATTGCCCGAATAAAACTGGGGCGCTCTAATAATAACTTCCCAAGGTTTTACATCTTTGAATAAACTGAAAGCAAACAAGCCATCTGTAGGATCAGCATGTGGGACTAAATTGGTTCCACCACCATTGTGTTTGCATTGCCCAATTGTGATGTTGAAAAACGGAAAAGAAATTTCTTGGTCATCAAAATGAACAGTAGCAGGAGTGGCCTTAAATTTGGTAATACAACGAGCAATGAGGTATAAATAATAAAGTTTACTATTTCCATATTTAGGGCGTACTTCAGTAGCCTTTGTTACAAAGGAATCATAAGCCAAGCCGGCAACATTTATAAAAAAACGATGCTCTTTTTTTAAGGTATCAACATGGTGATAGGTTACTTTTCCTACGTCATGTTTGATAACCTTAGATTGTGTCAATAATTGGACGGCATCTTTTAGATTGGTAGGAATTTTATGCGTTTTAACCCAATCATTTCCCGTTCCAATAGAAATTACGGCAAAAGTAATGGACTCGGTAGGCACTTTTTGTTGAGCAAAGATGCCATTAATTACCTCATTGATGGTTCCATCACCACCAACAGCAGCAATAGAACGATGCCCTTTGAGGATCGCATATTTTGCTAAATGAATCGAATGTTGAGGATAGGTACTGATGCCAAAATCAAAGTCTATATTGGCAGCTTTCAACAAAAGCTGAACTTTTTGCCAAGACTTATTCCCTCGACCATTCCCTGCAATAGGGTTTATAATAAAATACCATTGAGGAAGACTCATTTGTTCAAATTATATAAGAATAATTCTCTCTAAAGCCATGCTTTAGAGAGAATTGAAGAAAATTATTTTGCAGCTAACTTATCCTTTTCTGGAACGGCTTGCTCTTGTGGGCGACCTTTAAATTGATCCATGGTATTGTGTACCCCAAATATTTTGCCTGCAACAAAATCAAAAACACGTTGTGGCAAAATACCTTTTAAAACAGGAACCGATTTGACCATAAATGGTTCTTGCAAGATGATGGTATTATTTTTAACAGCTTCCATTATTTTGTCAACAATATAATCAGGTGTTAACATGGGGGTCATAAAGGGAGATTTTGCCCCATCAAACATTCCTGTACTAATGTAACTAGGCATTACAGTTGTTATATTAACCCCCGTTTTTCCTCGCTCCATTTCCAAACGAACAGACTCAGACCAGCCAATAACCGCCCATTTACTAGCAGCATATACTGACATATTCGGGTTTGCAATAAGCCCAGAGGCAGAAGCCAAATTGATAATATGCCCTTCGCATTGATCGACCATGTCGGGCAAAAACTCTTTGGCAATATGCATCAACGCCGAGGTGTTGATATTCATGGTTTTGGTAATGTCTCGATGACTGTGCTCTACAAAAGGTTTTCCAACAACAATTCCCGCATTATTAAAGAGAATATCAATGGTGGTATAAGTATCTTTTGCCGTTTTTGCTGCCCGTTCAATGTCTTCAAGATTGGAAACATCGACAACGTCAATGTCAACACTGTATCCCAGGTTGGCAAATTCAGATTTTGTTTTTAGGAGGTTAACTTCGTTAATATCCCAAAGAATTACCTTGTAGGCTCGTTGCTCCAAACAACGCTTGGCAATGAGTTTGCCGATTCCAGATGCACCACCTGTTATCAGTACGCATCTATTTTTTATTTGTGTCATAATATTGATTGATTGATTTGATATTATAAATATAATACTTTTTAGCCAAAAAAGATTTGAGAATCAATGCTTTTCTGCGTCTAGCGTCTTATTTTCCTATTGTTTTTGAGCAGATTACAGAGATTGATACCCTTGAAAAAAAGAGAAGAAATCTTTTGAACGAGCTGTTAAATAAAAAAAATAAGTACAATCCTCTTCAAATTTTCAAATTGGCAAATTTTCAAATTATATTAGACAGGCTCTTAGAGACCAAGCCCCCAAGTTGTTGCAACTTATAAATTAAAAACACCAAAAATG
>CALDEP010000461.1 GCA_937942475.1 uncultured Aureispira sp. | reverse complement strand
AGTCTTTTACTAAAAGCAGTTTCAATTATTTTCATACACCCACCTTTTGTAGATGCGTACTATTGCTTTTTTTTACCAATTTTAAAAATCAAATTCTTTGTTCGAATAAGTGATACAACAACAGTAGGGCATTGTAATATGGTCTTATTCATGGCAAAGATTCGTTTTCCAATCTGGTATACTCCCATAACTCCATTGAAATAAAAGGTTACAGGTTTAAGAAAAATAATTTCATTATTAGACAAAAAAATTGCCAACCTGTTTTATACAGATTGGCAATTTTTATAAAAACATACTTCTAAAAGTACATTCTATACGATCTTAATAAGACCAAAGATCATGCTCAAAGTGGAAAATTTGTTCCTTAAGCTTATCCGATTCTAATAACATATCCATTGGATTTGTTTTATAATCCTTAATTCTTCGATCATAGACGTTAGATTCTTTGATGATATAAGAAGCAAACAATCTTGCCTCAAAAATATCTTCCCAGCTCATACGTGCAGCATCATTATTAGGATTAAAAGCTTCATGACGAGCTAAAACACCACGTAATTCAGGATAGTAAGACCAAAACATTGGTCCTGAATTTAAGAAGTTACCATTATTATCAACACGGTCAATAATAGGTGCGATTCCTAAGATTCGTACATCCAAGGTCGATTTTTCTTCATCAAAAAAGTAAACCTCTTTGATACGATATTTCTTAATATCTTCTGGATTCAAGTCATTTACAACTACCTGAACAATCTCTTCGAAAGTTTCAGGGTCAAAGGTAATGATTGTATCCACAGAACTACCAAGGTTCTGCATTTCTTCTTGTGTCATTGCTTGAGTAAACTCATCATCAAATGTGTGATAAAGAGTAATATCTCCAGCTTTTGCATGTTGAAGAATAATAGTGATGAACGGCTCCTTTTCATTTTTGAAAGGGTGGTTCATTTTTTCACGAATATCTATCAGACGCCAAATTCTTCTTTCCCAAAACACATCTTTTTCATGAATGAAGTCATAAGGAATAACTTGTTTCTCTGTATATAAATATCTATCGTAGAAATTATCTCTTGGTTTAACTTGATCTATGTTACCAGATTCTGTTACATTAGGATTGTCAGGTTGAGCCCAAACAAAAGTAGGCGTCATTACTGTTAGAACTAGTCCTAAGACGAAGAATCGTAAAAGTTTATGATTCACATTCATTAGTTTAATCGTTTTGAGTATTACCGAATAATAAAATTACAAAAAGTTGGTTGCTTACGTTATATTAACGCAAAACAACCAACTTGTATTTTATAAATCTCAAAAAAATTTGAATTATTTAATTTTAAAAGACAAACCGTTCACACGACGACCAACAGAATCACCTGGACATCTAGCTTTTACTTCTGTAAACATGTAGCTATCTCCTGGTTTTGCTTGTCTAACAGCAGAAATAACTTGACCAGAGAAACGTCCTCCAGTTCCTTTTAATTCTACCGCATCTTGACGTTTACGAGTATAGTACATAGTAAAAGATTGTACTTTACATCTTGCATCAAAATCAAAGTTTTCTAACCATGCAGCTAGACCTGGCTGAGCTTTGAACTCACCAGAACCCATCATACCATCTATTTTCTTACCTAACTTTACGATAGGATCAGGAATACGCTTAGCACGGAACTTAAATGGAAATTTCTTACCATTTTTAGTATCAGTTACAGTAATTACAGCCTCACCTGGCTTCGTTACTTTAGCAGTATAGCTAGTTTTACCGTTAGCTTTTAATGTACCACCTGACATTGTAACTTTCATAGATGAAGTAGTAATACCAGCAGCAGCAACCGTTACAGGGTTATCTACACCAATATAAAATACATTCATTTTGTCAGCAGCAACGTTAACAGAAGGTTGACCTACTTCATAAGAAAATTCTTTCTTAAATGTTTCCAACTCACCAGTTTGTGGGTTTTTTACAGAAATAGTAGCTGTATATTTCTTCTCACCTACACTAGATCCAGAAGTTGAATATTTAGCTTTACCATCTACTACATTTAATCTAGAGCCACCTACAGATACAGAAAACTCAGCTTGAGAAGAATAAGCTCCCAAAGCGATTTCTGATTCGTATTTTTCTCCTAACAAAATGTAAGGCTTAGAAGATTGAGAAAATACGTCAAACTTATCATAAGTTAACTCCATTTTTCCCATCTGACCAGCCAAAAAGTTGATCACAGCAGCTTCCGTAGTTTTTGCATCGTTTTGGAACTTACGCAACATTGGATAGATTGCTGCTACAGGCATGTGCCCGAACGTGAAATCTTCCCAAGATTTGCCTTCGTGTAACTCTGGCTTATATCCATCTGAAGATACTAAAGTCATAGTCTTACCTAATGCTTCTAAAGAAGACGCTTTCTTTTCTGGATCAGCAAAGATAGTACCTTTGATACCACCATCATCCCATAAACCAGCTACGAAATCTAAATAAGCTTTTTTCAACTCTCTTACCTTTTGGTCGATAATAGGACCTGCTGGTACTTCAATTTTTGGTTGAGCACCTACAGCGTAATCACCAGATACAAAGATACGTTGTGGTGTATCCTTATCTTTCTTACCTTTAGGTTTATTTGCTAATTCAGGATGTCCTTGCTCATCTGCTTCCGCCTGAGTATAAGCTCCACCTGATTCTTCAACCATAGCATCTCTTACCTCATTGATATAAGTGTAGAATCCTTCTGTAATACCTTTTACCTCTGTAGCTCTATCTACTAAAGGTTGGTATTGAACTTTTGTTTTCGCAGTCTCCGCCATACTTTCAATAAGTTTGCCATTGGATTCTGTTACAATTTCATTATTTTTCTTTATACCTTTATCAAGCATAAAAAAAGCATTGATGATCTCAGCTGATACGTTTAACGCTAACATAGCGGTCAAAACAAGATACATCAGGTTAATCATCAGCTGCCTTGGTTCCTTAGGAATTGACATGCTTCTTTTTTTTTAATCTAAAAAATATTTTTTCTTCTGCTTCCTTTAATTCCGTTTAAATGCTCCCAAACTGAAATCAATTATAGGTATAACGCCTAAACTATTTAAAGTTACAGTATTTTGCCTCTTAAAAAAGAAAGATATTATCCTTTCATAGCAGTTAGCATATTTCCATATACATTGTTCATGCTAGATAAGTTACCATTTAATTTCTTAAGCTCTTCTCTATAAACATTTACATCTTCCGCAGAATCAGCAACATTTTGGATAGCGTTAGAAAGAACAGATACGAATTTACCAGTCTCTTTAGTTAATTTACCTACATCGTCAAAATCAAGACCAGCGAAGATATCTAAGCTTTTCATTGTTTTAGACATTGTTTGTAGTTCAGTTACCATTTGGCTTTGTTGAGATTCCAATGGTGTAACAGCTGTTTTCATTCCGTTCACTGCCTCAATTAAAGCTTCTGGATTTGAAGAACTTCCGCCACCAGAACCAGCTTGGTCACTGATATCTATACCTGCTTGGTCTAGACCTGGGTACAATTGCTCCCAGTAATAATCTTTGTGTGGAGGTAATACTCCTAACATTAAAAATAAGCATGCCTCTGTAATTAGACCTACAGTTAACATCTCAGATGCATAAGGCCAGCTTTGAATCTTGAAAAGTGCACCGACAAGTACAACTGCTGCACCTACACCGATGATAAGATTCTTTACATAAGCAAACTTTGAAGAATGTATGAAACTCATGATTTAAAAAAGTTTAAAAAGGTTATATAAAATATAAAATAAAGGGTCTCTAGATAGAATTTGGATGTAGTTTCAATCAAACTGATAGAACATCATTCTCCAAAAACTTTCGTAAGTATAACACTATTTTATATAAAGGTTACACTTTTTGAAAAAAAAAAAAGAATTATTTTCTAAAAAAATACGCCTCAAACAGTTTACACCTCCGATTTACAGACATATTAAGCAATTTATCCAAACTAAATTTTGCTTTTTTTTTAGGTTCAATGTTTTCTATTTATTCTGCTGTTTTTAGTTTCTAGAAACTCCTGTTTTTGCGCTTCCCACAACAATAAGTAAATCAACAAAATACACATAAAAATTATAAGTAAAAAAAAAGAAATTTTGTCTAAAACCAGTTTTGTTAGATTTGATTTTTTTTCTAAAAAATCATTAAGACTTATTCTACCTAAAAGATTAAAAATAAGTTGCTTTATTTTTCGCTTTTCTAAAAATTTCTAACAGACTGCTTTTTTGAAAAAAAATGCACTGCCTGAAATTTTCTTTAGATCAAGGTAATCTGTTAAAGCCTTTCCTTCATCTTAAACCATCTTTGAGTTTAAGATGAAGGAAGCTATATGCTTTATTGAGCGATTAGACACTTTGAAAATGTTTGACAACTCCATCTTGACAGCCCTACATTTATAACAGGAAAAAATAGAAAGCCGTATCACATAAATGTGATACGGCTTTCTATTTTTATCTTAAAAAACTACTTAGTAGCTTAGTTAAAATCATTCATTGAGCGACCCAAGAACGTCAATACATTACGGAAACCGATGTATGATTTTGTTGTATCTTGGAATTCCCAGTGACGAGTTCCTGTTTGGATGTAGTACATAATATCTTTCCAAGAACCTCCACGGATAACTTTACGTTTCCAAGCAGTAGGATCTTCATCTTGTGCATCAAAACGAATATCTGGTTGTAAATCATGCAAGAAAGCATAAGCGTTCTCATAATAAGCAGAAGAAGTCCACTCTGATACATTTCCTGACATGTTAAATAAACCATAATCATTCGGGAAGTAAGCGTCAGCACGTACGGTATACAAACCACCATCCGCAGGATAATCTCCACGACCAGGCTTAAAGTTTGCTAACAAACATCCTTTTGCATTACGAACATAATATCCACCCCAAGGGTAAGGAGCCATATCGTGACCACCTCTAGAGGCGTATTCCCACTCATGCTCTGTTGGCAAACGGAAATCTTCCGTATTCACCTCTTCGAAGTTATTCCAAAGATTTGTTCTCCAATAAGAGAACGCATTTGCTTGTTTCCATGCAATACCAACTACTGGATAATCATCAAAGGCAGGATGCCAGAAATAATTACGCGTCATTGGCTCGTTGTATGAATAAGAGAAATCACGAATCCATACTAAAGTATCTGGATAAATTCTGGTTGCATCTTTTTTGATATAATCAGAACGATTGTGTTTTTCTTTTGAATGTCTGTTGTAATCATCAGACCAAGAGAAATCTTGTGCCGCACCTTTCCAATCGTACCATTGGTAATCAAATACCAATTGACGAATATCCAAGTTACGAGAGCTTCCAAATTGTTCATCTCCTTGATAGAACATTCCATCTAACTCTCCTCCTGCTGAATAATCTAATTCCTGATCCCAATCAACCCCTTGGATTCCTCCTGGATAGTCTCTTGTATGACCAAGTTGAATATGAGCAATAGAATCTCGTACCCACGAGACAAATTGACGATACTCATTGTTTGTAATCTCTGTATCATCCATAAAGAATCCTTGGATAGAGATTTGCTTTGGACGTTGTACCAAAGAAGAATTTACATCTTGATCACTTGGTCCTATATGTAAAGTTCCCGAAGGAATATACTGCATACCGTAAGGCTGGATAGGCTTCCATGTTGGTCGTTCTAATATACCTGTCAGCTGACCAGACTCTACTTTTGCACATGAAGCAAAAAGTAAAGTGATGAATAAAATAGCTAAAATTTGTTTTTTCATGTTCGCACCCGAGTTTAAAACCGTTTTTCTTAAAAAAGCACTAACTATATTCTATGGAAAGGCGACCGCAAATATAGCTGTAAAAAAGTTAGTTATCAAATAAAAGGCTTGTTTCTTATTCAGATAAGGCAACATCTGATTTAATTTAGAAACGTGTTTTGATTACTAACGGTAATATTGGTCTTCTTATTATCTACTTTCGTAAACTTTCAATCTTTTTTTTGTGAAATTATAAAAATCTAGGGTTATAGATAATTTTTGAAGGGATTTCTTTCCCAATTTTTTTATTAAGATTATAATTTAACACTACTTCGTGGGATCCACTATTGTAAGTTTGTAAACTTCCTACCGATAAATCGTAAGAATAGGCTAACATTATATTCTTTGTAATTTGCATTCCTACAATAAATACTACCGCATCTGTTGAAGAATTATCATATCCCCTAAACGCCACCCCACCAAAAATATTGTTGTTCCATTTTAAAATAACTGCAATTTCTGGTTGAAACTTTATAAAATCAGTTTTTAACAGAAAAGAAGGGTGCAAATAAAATTTATCTGTTAGTTTAATATTTCCAGATGCACTGAAAAAGTAAGCTCGATTATACGTTACAGAAGCATCTGTTGCTAAGCTCAAAGTAGGCTGTGTCAAATTAATTGCTGAAACGCCAATTTCAAAGAATTTGTGTTTGTAATAAGCCGCTGCATCCATACTGAAGGACATTCCGGTCTCATTTGCAATTGGAACACTAGGATCGTTGTGATTAATACCCAATTCGTAATTTCCTTCTGGAGTAAGTAATTTGGAGCCATCCAAGCTTTTTTGTAAAAATCGCCCCGCTACACCCAAAGATAATTTTCCGCTTTCCCCTAAGTCTAAGATATAACTATAAGAACCTCTTATGGATAAATTCTGATAAGCTCCAATGACATCATATTCAAATCCTAAACCAAGACCACTACTAATATATTCAATTGGTAAATGTGCATTAAAATTTACATTTAAGGGACTTCCAGGAAATCCTACCCATTGTTTTCTAAAAACCCCTGTTAGACTTAGCGATTCATCCAAACCATTATAAGCATTATTATAAGCATACTTATTCAGCATGAACATAGAATATTGGGCAGGTTGTTGTGCCCAGCTTGTGGTTGTTATTAATAAAAAACAACCAAACAGTATATAGTTAAGTCTTTTCATAAGTAATATTCTAATGTGCCGCTTGTTTTTGTATTTACAAATAAAAAACGCTACTAAGAAATGAAAAATAAATAAAGTACCATTCTTGACTTGTTTATTTTTCCTCTAATTTCGTTAAAAATACTCGTCATAGCGATGCTATGCCTGCGTTTCTTGCCTCATTAGAGATAAAATAAACCTCGTCAACTCTAGCACTTTATTTAATTTTCATTCCTATTCAATATATAAATGATTGTTATCCTAAATAATATCCGAGCAATGCTGCTAATACAAACAAAAGCACTACTTGCCACCATACAATTGGTTTGTTTGGTTTGCGTAGAAATCGTCTAGTGTCGGCTTCCGCTTCTTCTTCCCAAACAATTGGTGCTTGAACGGGTGGAATCCAGTTTTTTATGACCGCAATAATTTCTCCACAATTTGCCCAACGTGCTTCTTTTTCTTTTTTGAGACACTTTTCTACAATTTTCTGATAAGGTTGTGGAATTTCATCCATCAAACCCAAGCCCCAATCTTCTTCTCCTGTAATTCTATCTTGTATTTTTGTATTGGGCAAACTGGCACTTTTTTCGCCAAAAGGCGAGCGTCCAGTCCACAGTTTATACAACAAAGCGCCATAGGCCCAAATGTCCGTTTGAGCATTGATCTCCGCTCCTTCGTCAAATTGCTCTGGTGCTAGATACTCATAATCAGAGAAAAAGGCAAGTGGAATTTTTGTTTTATTTCCATAATTAATAAAAACAGGGACGGAGTTTCCAAACTCTTTTTCCAACAAAATATGTCGAGCCGATAAGTTTTGCCAAACCAATCCTTGAGCGTGTAAATAATACAAACCATCCAAGACTTGATCTGCAATTAGTTTTTTGTCGGCATGGTCTAAATGCAATTGATCGTTTAGATTTCCTAGAGGTAACAAAGGCATCAAGGCAATTGTTGTTATCATTCCCTCTGTAAAACGATAATTTGTTGAATATGGCATCAAATTAGGATGCTCCAAGTTTTTGACCTGCTCGTATCGCTCTTTGAAAATCCCTTTGTCAAAGTTCGGATGAATTTCACTAATCTTAGCCGCCCATACCTCCTTGGTCTCTTTGTCTATAGCTTTATAAACGCTACCAAAGTTTTTTTGGTCCAGTGATTCGGTTTGGTCAATTTCGTATTTATCAAAAAAATCCTTTAATGTTTTCATTTTTATTACTTTAATACTTCGTGGAGTTTTTAGTTTTTTTACAAAAAACATAAAAACACATCTTGCATTAGGTTGATTATCAGCTTATTAATACATTGAATACACAAAAGCTATCTAGCTAATAATCAACCTAATACGATTTCTACACGAAGTATTGTTACTTCCGTCGTCACAATTATCCTTGTAATTTATCCCAATCACCCGTTATCGCCAAAGTCAATCCAGGTACTTGAATGTTTACAAATAACGTTTTGCCCGAAGGCGAAAAGCAAACGCCAGCAAATTCTGATCGATAACCAATATTTTCTGCAATTTGATAAAATTTTCCTTTGGGTGTAATTCCAAAAATTCGAGGTTTGATACCATCTTCACAAAAAACCACATCTCCCCAAGGCGCAACCGTTAAATTATCACAATACCTCAACACAGAAGTATCGTTTGGCTCGGCATACAATTCCAATCTAGACTCGTAGCCTTTCTTTTCTTCTTTTGACGTTCCTTCGTATTTGCTAGGAATGTATTTAAAGATTTGTCCTGTTTTTAATTGACCACCATTGGTGCAAGCAAAATAAAGTTCCTTGTCTCCAAACCAAATCCCCTCTCCTCTTGCAAAAACTGCTGCTCCATCTGCATGTCCACGAACCCTTAAATCATCTTTTTCTGTATCGACATCTTTCATGTCAATCCACTTAACGGCATATTTCACATCTGGTTTTAGGCGAGCTTCGTCCCAATTTCGGGTATCCATTCCTTTTTTCCAAACAAAAACTAAAGCCTGTAATTTTCCGCCCTTGTGCAAGGCTCCTTTTACTTTAGGAATAAATCTATAAAACAGACCTTCGTGTCGATCTTCTGTCAAATAAACAATTCCAGTTCTAGGATCTACGGCAACGGCTTCGTGGTTAAAACGCCCCATAGCTTTGATTGGCACAGGATATTTTAAGCCTATTTTATCTGTAGCAGGCACTTCAAATACATAGCCGTGCTTTTTCTCATGCACCTCATCTTTGACATAAACATATTCTTCACAAGTCAACCACGATCCCCAAGGCGTTACGCCTCCAGCACAGTTTCGACCTGTTCCAGCCAAACTCATAAAAACCTTTTCTACCTTCTGCGTTTTTTCATTATAAATACTGGTCGTTGTACCGCCCAATTGTGGGTACTTATTATAACCCATATCATAAATGCGCTCTTTATTGACTTTGTGCAAATGCTGATTGCTATACCCAAATGGGGATTCGGTCAAATAGCCTGGTGAATTTTCATGGTTACGAATCAAAATAACACGACCGTCTTTTCCCTCAAAAGTTCCCATTCCATCTCCCCTTCCTGGTAATAACAAACCATCGTGCATCGTAGAACCTTTTTCAGCAATGATTTTGAAAGAAAACCCTTTTGGTAGTTTCATAATTCCCTTATCTTCTAATGGTCCATAACCAGGTATCAATAAGTCTTTTTTCAATTCTTGGGCAAAAGTTTGTAAACCAGAAAAGCCTAAACTCACTGCCCCCATCATTCTCAAAAAATTTCTACGTGTTGATTTCATATTTTTTATTTTAAGCTTGTTTTATAATTATAACACTTCGTGGAGTTTTTAGTTTTTTGATAAAAAACATAAAAACACATCTTACATTAGATTGATTATCAGCTTATTAGTATTTTGGACAAATAAAAGTCATCTAGCTGATAATCAATCTAATATGATTTCTACACGAAGTGTTGTAATTATTAACTGATATTACGTAAGAACTCTCTCATGAGCCTGCGAATAAGCTTTTTTCAATTACAACTGAAACCTCTCTTTGCTTATTCAAACACTGTTTTAATGTTTAATTCAGCATTAAACATTAAGAACAAATTGACGCCTAAGTTTTGCTTTTTTTATCAATCTAATTATTTCTTGCGAAGCATGAGTTTTTAACTAAACAAGCACACTTATTTTTTGTTTTTAATAAAATTGAAAAGTCTAGTGCCTTTCTTTTTATAAAAAACAAGCAGCAATACTAGTATTGTTAAAGATAACAATTGAAATGCCCATCGCCAATTACCAACTTGTTTTTCTGCACTTTGAATGGGAACAACATTCGACCAAGCGATAAAAGCATCTGCAATGGGTTCTAATCCCAGTACATAAATTTTTTCTTGCTCAGCAGTATAAGCTGCACCAAAACTTTCGATGCAATTCCGCAAACCTACTGCCGTTTCTATATTACCATATAAAGCCATCGTTCGCTGTCCGACTAAAGAAGCAGAACCTCCTATGCCCAACAAAACAGGACCAGAATCTACATCTGCATTGCCTGCTGCCCCTTTTGGATATTCTCGAATTCCAGGCAAACCAAAACGAGCGTCCAAAAATTGTATTCGATATTTTTCAAACTGTGCTTGGGCAAAGGTAGGGTCTAGCTCTATTAAAAAATTAAGCAGCAGACTTTGGGAAGAACCTTTTGCCCCCTCAAGAACAGTTTCTGTTTCAAAATTAACTTCATGCGGAATTAAACCTGTTGCAGCATCCAATTTTTCTTTTACTCCAAGCATCCAATTATCAATAAAAGGAGTATAAATTGGCAATTCCAAATCATGGTACAACCTTAAAGAAGCTACAGCTACTATATTATCAACTGGCCAAGCCAAGCCTTTGTACGACTCCAAATATGTTTTATTACTGGCTTCATAAGCCGTATAAATAGAGTAACATTGTTTCCTAAATTGAGTTTCTTGTTTTTTAGAACGCTTGGAGGGTTTTTCTAGCAATAATCGCTTACCAAGCAAGTAATTTTTCCACCCCAAATAAAAAATACCTCTGTTGGGATTTAAGTCAAAAGGAAAGCGGCTTTGTGCATATTCACTATCCAATTCCTTCAACACCCAATCTATTTCTTCTAGACCTTCTGTTCTTAATGGATCTGAGACCGACAAATCATGCACAAAATCAGCCCAAGTTAATCCATACAAGGCATTCAGAAAAACAAAGCCTTCTGGATATTGTCCTTGTGCCATCTTCCCGCCTCCAGCGTGAAGTGTTGTTTTAAGGTACCGCAATTGATGCAACACATCTTGGTTTATTTCCCTGCTTTCAGATTCAACATAAGTAGGACTATAATATAGGCGTATGTTAAGGTATATTAATACAGCACAGACGAGTAAAATAATTGTGTGTAAAATTGCTTTGAGAATAAACACCATAAGGTTTTGGAAGCGCTGTCCTAGCGTTCGTTTAGTTGCTGTAGTCATTCTTTGGGCTTGAGCTGTGTTTGTGGGCTATTCTTTGAGGGGATAGCTTGATGCGCTTGAATTCTATCTTTTGCGTTTTGTTTGATATTTTGAAAGAAAAAATTATAATCGTACAAGTGATAATTTCCTTTCCCCATAGGCATTTGCAATTGAGATTGGTTGGCTGGAGGATGAACCTTTAAGGTTCCATTGTCTATTTTTGCATCACAATAATATAAGATGAGTTCATCTTTTTCTGTTCTTTTGTTGTGCTGTAAAGAGCCAAAGTTTTTAGATTTTGGAATATGGATGCTGTCCAAACTCCAAGACAAAGGATTTACACAAACAACGGCTTCTCCTTTTGCAAATTCTTTGACCAAACTTAGTTTAGGATTTCCACTTTCGGTGTTCCATGAAACCAAACAGCCTGTTTGAGTCTTGGTAGAGCAAACTTCTATCGCAGGATTTTCTGCTACATAACGTTCTGTAATTGGCCAGCCAACAACATAAGCAACCACGAGTTTTGATTTTATCATAGGATCTTGAAGTGCCTCTGCTAGTAACTTTTGACTGTGGTAAGAACCTTGACTGTGCGAAGCAAAAATAAAAGGTCGTCCATTATTATGATGTTCCATGTAATAATAAAAAGCTGCTCGCACATCTTCATAAGCGACCTCTAAGGCTTGTTTTCCATTCTCTTTTTTGTCTACAAAAGAATAAAAAATAGCTTGTCGGTATTTAGGGATAAACATTCTACAATCGTCGTAAAAGGTGCTTGCTTGATAATTGATGGGTAAGACTCTCGTACGCCAATTCACGTGCGTATCGTCTATGTCTTGATTCCAACCTTTTCCAGTAATATAAGTAGTAGGATGTACATAAAAAACATCTGTTGTTTTGTTTTCATCCCTCATGCGCCATTTATGCCAAGATTTATTTTCTGCATAATTGGGGGCAGTCGGTGTTTTTTCAACTTTAAATTTAGTTGGCGGTTTGAGAAAGACCATTAAAGACAAGCGACTGCAAGAAGTTAATAGCATTAAACTAATTGCCAATAAAAACAACTTAATTAGGAGCGATTTCATGATTATTAGGTTTTAAGCATCTACAAAAAATAAGATATTACATTTATCCTTCTTTTCTATTTTTTTAACACTATTTAATTACTGTGTAATATTAATTTTGGTTCTTTTGCAAATCGTGTGGAGTTTAAAATATAGGCTATCTTTTAACAGTTATGAATTGGGATATAAGTTTTAAGTAGAAAGTCGTAAGTCGTTTATTATAACAGAAAATAGACGACTTTCTACTTAAAACTTACGACCCATACTGTCTAATAGAAAAGTGGTTTAAATATTACCACACGATTTGTCAAAGAACGTTAATTTTTAATAGAATACGCTTTGAAATAAATACAGGCGCTAAGCCCTAAAATAAATACAGAACAGGCGAAAGCAATAAGGTGACCTGTATATCTTAAAACAGACACTTTGCGGAAATATAGTTTGGTAGAAATAAATATTGTTAAAAAAATTCAATTATTTTTTGTATCTTTCCTCCCTAAGAATAAACTTATTTCTTCGCAGTAATTCCTTTCTAAATTATGGATTTTAATACTCAATTGAATGCTTTCGTTCGCTCTTGTAGAGAATACCAAAAACAAGTTGATGCTGAAGGGCTCCATTATCAAGAACCTTATCAATCCATTTATTTGAAGTTGAATGAAGTCGTGATCACTCATACGGATAATAAACTCCATTTAGAAGCGATGGCAGCGGGCGAACAAACCGCTCCTGGTTTTGCCAACCTAACTCCTGCTCGAAGAGAATATTACGAATTGGAAGCCGAAGTACCTACTTTTTTGGCAAATGGAGGCACCGCCTATTATTACTTGCAACGTTACAAAATAGCTTGTACCCACTTAGTCAAAACCTTTAGTTACTCTACTTACAAAGGAGATTGGGAAAAAATGCGCAATTTGGGAAACTGGTTGGGGGCTATTTATAACAAACAACAACAAAGTAATGTAAAAGACTCCTTTGAAGGGAGCCTTGAGCACCTCAGAGACCTAAGAGATCTTCGAAATTTAAAACCAAAAGAGTTACAAAAATTAGAAGAGGAAGTTCGAAACATCCAAGCTTTGCTAATCGAAAATCCTGAATTGCAAGGAAATTTAAGTCCTGAAGATGCGCAATTGCTTCAAGAAGCAGCAAACTATCTGTCTACTCAAGAAGAATTACTACAAGGATTGCCCGAATTGGACGATGACTTTAAATACGATGAGCCGCCTGTTGTTGAGGTTGTTGCCTATCGTTGTGCGCAACTGACCATCTTGTTAGATCACTTTTATGAACGTTATCCTAAAAACACGCCTGTCATAGAGTTAAGCGATTTTAAACTAGCTTTGAGAGATAGTTTTGATTTGCACGTTGGTATTTGTCAAGACATTTATAATTCCATCATTGATGAAATGGGCTCTTTCCAATCCATTAGCATTAAAAACCTGTGCTTAATGCTTTACAAAGCATTAAACCGATTTACAGATGAAGCCTTTATGTACGAAGTCTATGGCATGACCATTCCTGTCAATCACATTGTAGCGACAAAAGGAATGCCTGACACGATTGACTTAGAAATGTTATTAATGCTTGCTGTTGGAGATTTTTAGTTTTAATAACTCATGTTACGCAAAAAAAAACTGCTGGTAAAATATCAGAATTAATCTATAAACTTGTTCTTAATGTTGAATGCTAAATTTTTAATGTTGAATGCTTTATAGCACAACAAACATTAAAAATTTAGC
>CALDEP010000460.1 GCA_937942475.1 uncultured Aureispira sp. | reverse complement strand
AGCTCAAACCATCAAAAATTATTATTTTGCAAGACTTATAGATTATAAGCTGATGTTACGTATAAGATTAGTTTGGTTACTGAACACCAAAAGATAGTTTAACAACTCTATTTGAATGATAAATATTTAATTTTGAATGCTCCAGCGCCATAATATGGCATTAAAAATTTAGCATTGACAATTAAACATTCAAACGAAGCTGAAGTAAACAACCATACGTTTAAATTATCCTTGAAAAATCTCTGGGTAACATGAGTTATTACGAATAATAGTTAAATATAACCAATCAATATAGATGTCAGAAACGCTGTTAAAGTATCACGCAGAACAAGAATATGCAAAGGAATTAGAAGCATTGGCCAAAAATGACAAGTTTCAAAAACCAACGAATTGGAACCTGTCTCCTTGGGCAGTTGTCACTTATATTATAGGTGGTGAGTTAGAAGATGGCACGATTATCAATCCTAAATATTTTGGTAAAAAGCGTATTATTGAAATTGCCGTGGCTACTTTGGTAACGGATAGAGCTTTGTTGTTATTAGGCGTTCCTGGTACGGCAAAAACGTGGGTGGCAGAACATCTTTCTGCTGCTATTTCTGGCACTTCTACGTTATTAGTACAAGGAACAGCAGGAATTAACGAAGATACCTTGCGCTACAGTTGGAACTATGCAAGCCTCTTAGCAAAAGGACCTACTGAGGAAGCCTTAGTGCCCTCTCCAATTATGCTGGCGATGCAACAAGGTAAATTAGCACGAGTAGAAGAGTTGACTAGAATTCCTTCTGATGTACAGGATACTTTGATTACGATTTTATCTGAAAAAACATTGCCGATTCCTGAGCTAAATACAGAAGTTCAGGCTCAGAGAGGTTTTAATGTTATTGCGACTGCGAATGATAGAGATAAAGGCGTCAATGATCTTTCTAGTGCCTTGAAACGACGTTTTAATACCGTTGTACTTCCTTTGCCTTCTTCTTTGGAAGAAGAGGTCAAAATTGTAAAAACACGAGTGGATCAATTGGGCAAAAGCTTGGACATTCCAGCAGAATTGGCACCCGTCAAAGAAATTGAGCGTTTAGTGACCATGTTTAAAGAGCTTAGAGATGGGAAGACGATTGATGGAAAAATAAAATTAAAAATGCCTACATCTACACTTAGTACCGCAGAAGCAATTTCTGTTATTAATAGTGGGCAAGCTTTAGCAGCACATTTTGGAGATGGAACGATCAAAGCACGAGATTTAGCGGCTAGTATTATTGGAGCTGTTGTCAAAGATCCGACACAGGACAGCGATATTTGGAGAGAATACTTAGAAACGGTTGTCAAAGAAAGAAAAGACTGGTCTGATTTATACAGAGCATTTAAAGAACTGGAATAGAAGAAAAAAAACGACCACGATTTAGTTAGAAATTCATGTTACGCAAACAATTGATTAGGTCGATAAAAAATCAATGTTATTGTATAAACTTGTTCTTAATTCTTAATGCTAAATTTTTAATGTAGAATGCTTTATAGCACAACAAGCATTAAAAATTTAGCATTAAGAATTCAACATTAAAGATGCTTGCGTAACTTGAGTTAGAAATTCATTCCCCACCCATTTTTAAATCATTAAATATGCGCTTATTTCTATCCTACTCTATTGTTCTCCTACTTTTTGTCTCTTCCAAAGCACAAACAGGCTATGCTAAACCTGATTTTGCCGTACAATATCTTTCTTACTTTGGAATTGGGTCTAAATCTGTTCAACGAGCGGCTGTTATTGGCAACAATGCGGCTAATTATGCTTTGATGCAAGAAGCTTTGCCAGACTTGACCGATCAAGGCTTAGGAATTCCTGTTTCTTTTTATAAGAATACGATAGAAAGCTGTGGTGCAGATAAATTGATTGATGCTTTAATAGCGGATTATGATAAAATGAATCAAAAGGATTTAGAACCTAGACTTCGAGCGATTAGCGAGAGCATTAAAAAGGCAACGATTTCTAAAAATTTAAAGAACCAACTCAAGAACGCGATTGGTGAGTTCTATAGAGGTAAAAAAATTAGATTGAGTAGTTCTCCTAACTTTCAAGCAGCAAAGGGAGCATCTACTTTTACAGTTACGTCTTCTGTTGAAGATTTAGGAAGTAATCTTGCCTTAGTTTATGCTTCTTTTTGGAATCCAGATAACTTTAATGCAATGATTGCTCGTTTGGAGAACAAAGACTTAGATTCAAAACAATTGGCAGTAGGTGTTTTAGTTACGCAAGCATTTGAATATGGTTATGCCATCGGAAGAGTTCAAACGGATTATACCACAAAGACGCCTTCTATTAATATTCTAAGCAAGCGAAAAAGCTCCACAGAACGTATTGGGTTTCCCAGTTTTGAGAGCAAATGGTACAGAACGTATCAGAAGGCGGAAAAAACACCTGTTTTTGTTGATAATGCTGCCTTAACTCCTACTGTTAGAGTATTGCAAAAAGCAATGCTTGTTCTTGATCCCATTTTAAGAACCAACCTTTCAAAATCGAACGTATTGTCTGACAAAGACTATACTGCTGTATTTACCTTTGTTATCAAAAAAACAGAAGCAGGTGAATTTGTAATAAGACTACAACAACCAGAGTTGCAATTACAAGCAAAAAAGTAGTTGTAGAACAATTTAGAAGGGTCTGTGAACTTTTTTTATAAAAAAAGGATTTACCTGAACCTTTTTCCTATTTCCTCTGTTCTTATAATTGACTGCCCACTCCAATAGGGCTGAAATTTATCTGAAATAATCTCAAAAACAACGATTTGCTAGAACTAAAGAAAGAAAATACACACCAACTATTCTCTCTTCAAGAGAACGAAAATCAAACATGTCCTGCATATTTGAATACGTGAGTTAGCCCTCTTTCTACTTATTTTTCTAATAAAACGCAAATCGACCAAGGTCATTCTAACTTTACTCCTAGTGCAGGACCTTCTTCCAATTTACTCCATGAAGAAGCTTGTTCCGCTACCCGTATTTCAGAAGAGCCTTTCTTCCCTACCAAGATGCTTCTCTATATTTTAGTAGATATTGAGAAACTTCCCCAACACCTAAAATTAGTTGGCAATATTGCCAGGTTGTTTGATTCGGGGATTTTAATCACCTACTTTTCAAGTGAGAAAAAGGGCTTAGAAGATTTTGAAGCCATTCAGCAAGAAATCAAATCGATGAGCAATCACTCTAAGGTTAAGTTTTCATTTTTTAGAAACACGGCTAATCCTTGTGTAGAAATCAAGCGAATTAAGCAAGAAAAGGATATTTGTGCCTTGGCTTTCCCCTCTGAAAAAGAGACTTTAACTCATTCTATTTTTGGAAATTCCCAATTGCATACTAGTATGCCGATTTTTGCGCTTTAAATTCTAAAGTTAGCAATCTAGTATATTATAGTAAGCACACACAGCCCCTATCTACTCTTTTCTTCACTATTAACAACTAATCAAATGACAAACAGCGCAACAGTATCTGCTCCCGTGATAACAAAATTAAACACCTTATTAGCTACTTACAAGATTTATATTCACAAATTACTTAATTATCAGTGGCTAATTCAATCCTCAAAACATCCCGAATTAAACGAAGAGTTAACTATTTATTCTGAGGAGGCAGAGCATCAAACTGATTCTATTGTAGACCAAATCATAGATTTGGGTGGAATACCTTTGGGATCTTGGGCTAAATGGCAAAGAGCTTCCGATATTAAGTTTAAAATTCCCAATAGAGATTCTAAAACCATTCTTAATGGAGTGATTGAAGACAGCAAAGCCATTCAATCAAATGCAGAACGGCTAGAAAATCAGGCATCAGTAAGTAAGTACCAAGATACCGTTCAATTAGCACATCAAATACAAACTCAATTAGGACATAGGATTGAAGAGGTACAAAATAGACTGCGCACAATTTAGCTTTTGATAATGTCAAAAGCCCAGTCCCCTAGACTAGAGTCTCATGATAATAGTTTCTTAGAGATTTGAACTATTAATTTTATTACAACCAGTTATTTTAGCTTGCCTTTAATAGCTTGGACAAAACAGAGAAAAGATGAAAAAGAGTAAATTAGATTTTTATGAAAAGATAACAAATTGGGCAAATAGTAAAGGTTTTAAAGATATTAAAGCCAATACAGACGGTTTTGAAACGCCTCGGAGCTTTATGAAAAAAGATGCCGAAGAAGGTGATGTGGTCATTCCTGATATTACGGCTACTAGCTTCGGTTCAAAATATTACTTTGAAATAGTAACAAAACCTACCCAAAAGAAGATCAAGCAAAACTTAATTTCTAAGTGGAAATTGTTAAGTCTTTTGGCTGAACGAAAAGGTGGAAAGCTGTATTTATTTGCTCCTCATGGAAACAAGACTTTTACGCAAAAAATAATGGATAAGTATAAAATTAAGGCAAAGTTTGTCTCCATTCCTAAGTTAAAATTATCAAAAGCAGCTGTATAACTAGACTATGTCTCTCATAGTTGGTCGCAAGGGTCTATTCGATTTATCGAAAGGACTCTTTTTTTTGCCTACTACGCTCCTACTTTTGGTGCAAGTATTGAAGCTCCCAATACTTGCATATAAAATTTTGATTTAATATTTTTTATTTTTAAATCAAAATAATTTTTTACCATATTTTTACGAATGAGTAAAAATGTAAATCAAAAAAGTAACTAAGTGAAATATTGATAGAAACTAAATTTAAATTCTGAATAAGAATATTCTATCTTAGAGAAGATCACAATTTGATACAAATTAAAAAATACGATTTTTAAAACAGAAAAGATGAAATATTTAATCCTGTTCTTATTTTGCTTGTTTTACGGCAAGAACATACTTGCACAAGCATTAGAATTGCCAAAAGAAATCGTCTATTATGAAGCAAAAGAAGCCGTAGACGAAGGTCCTCATTATACGGTAACAACCACTTTTCATCCGATAGGTTGGTCGAAGGACGGGAAATTTGCCTATGCTAAATTTTTTGATTCCTATGCAGATGGTTTAACACTAGTTGTGGTGGTACAGGATGTGACTTCTGATAAGGTCATTTGGAGTAAGGAAGTTTATGCCCTTGTAGAAGACGGAGAAGAGCAGAATTTAGACCATAAAGGGCTTTGGAATAAAGTAAAAAACAGCTTAGAAAAAGCGCTCATTACTTATAAAATCTCACCCAATCAAAGCATTGATTACCGCAAAGAATCTTGGCATCGTATCAATGGACAGGCTTACAAATTTGCCTTAACAACAAACAAAAAAATACAAATTGATTGTAGAGCAAAGGGTTTAGGAGAGAAAAACATCTACCAACAAAAAATATCTGAGACGGATTTTGAGTATTCAGAAATCGGAGCAAGTGTAAAGGGAATTATCAAAAGCCCTTACGAAGATCGTGTCCTTGTTCTATATTTAATATCTCAAAAGGGCTTTGAATTTGCGACAGACGAATCTTTTGATTTAGTAGGTTGCCATCTAACAAAAGGATTTAAGTAATTTTTTAATAGTTGAGAACTCCTCTGAATCCCCAACTATTAAAATCAACTTATCCTTCTATGAAGTCTTCATCGTGAACATGGACAACGTCTACCACCTTTGGTGTAAGCGCACCATCTTCTGCCTGTCTTTTTATATAATTACAATGAAGCACTACTGTTGCTCCAGACTGATGTAAGGCTTCTAGATCGATGTTTGGATCGTTTGTCGTTATAACACTGTGTCCTGCAAATGAAGTTGCATTTCCAACGTAATATATTCCGCCATTTGTTGGACCATCTGAGAATTTTTGAATAACGCCTCTTGTGCCAAATTCAAAATCACATTTATCCACATGGCAAGAAGATATTAAAGCCATAATTAGGATTAAACCAAAAAAATTGATGCATTTCATTTATTGAAGTTTTATTAGGTAAAGTAATCATTTAATAATACTAACTATAACGATTCAACATCTAGGCTTGCAAGTCATTCTACCAGTTTTAACATTTCATTTCTAAACAAAAAGTGCGCTACCGAAACAAACTGTTCCAGTAGCGCACCTTTTTTATCTTACAGAATAAGTATTTATTTCCAACCATTCTCGGCAACAGCATCAACGGTACGCATGACCTTATCTGTCAATTGCTTTTTGTAGGCACTTAGATATGTTGCTACCTTGTCATCAAAGGTACTGACGATAGATGCCGCCAAAATTCCTGCATTTTTGCCACCATCTAAGGCTACTGTAGCAACAGGAATTCCTCCAGGCATTTGCAAAATGGAGAGAATAGAATCCCAACCATCAATAGAATTACTTGATTTTACGGGGACGCCAATAACAGGCAAGGTGGTCAATGAAGCCACCATTCCTGGTAAATGTGCGGCTCCTCCAGCCCCTGCAACAATTACTTTGAGACCACGTTCTCTAGCAGAGGTAGCGTAATCAATCATTCGTTGTGGCGTACGATGTGCCGAAACAATCGTTAGTTCAAAAGGAATCTGCGCTTCTTCTAAAAACTCGGCAGCAGCTCTCATTACAGGTAAGTCGGATTGACTCCCCATGATAATTCCAACTAAAGGTTTATTGCTCATCAGATACAAATTTTATAGTTTTTTTGACAAAATCAATTTTTTTAAGCAGCTGGTCCATGTCTTTGTCACGAACGGTAACGTGTCCCATTTTTCGGAAAGGTCTAGTTATTTTCTTGCCGTATAAATGCAAGTGACAACCTGGAATATCCAAGACTTCTTCAAAGCCTTCGCAGATCGCTACGCCTGAATGTCCTTCTTCTCCCAACAAATTAATCATCGCAGAAGAGATAAAAAGAGAGGTATCTCCCAGAGGCCAATTCAAGATGGCTCTTAATTGTTGTTCAAATTGAGAAGTCATATTACTCTCAATGGATTGATGACCGCTATTGTGTGTTCTTGGCGCAATTTCATTGACCAAAACTTTTCCATCTTTAGTGACAAACATCTCGACGGCTAACAATCCAACAATTTCCAATTTTTCAGCCAAACTAATGGCAATATCAACCGCTGTATCTGTGATTGACGCTTCAATTTGTGCAGGCGCCAAAAGATATTCTACTAAATTTGCTTCTGGGTGAAAAACTAATTCCACAGGAGGAAAAGCCTTAATAGAACCCGCTTCATTTCTAGCAACAATAACAGAAATTTCTTTTTCGAAATCGATCAACTTCTCCAACAAACCAGGTGCATCAAAACCCTTTGGTATGTCTTCAACTGTACGCATGATTTGTACACCTCTTCCATCATAACCTCCTTTCCCAATTTTATTAACAGCTGGTAGAAAATCGGCATTTGCCTTAATTTCTTCTAAGTTTTCTGTTAGTATAAAATCGGCTGTAGGAATGCCATTATCCTTGTAAAATTGCTTCTGAATACGCTTATCTTGAATCATTTCAATGATGTGTGGCTGAGGAAAAACTTTTTTCCCTTCATCACTTAATTTTTGTAGCGCCTTCGTATTGACTTGTTCGATCTCAATGGTAATCAAGTCGTGCTTTGAACCAAAGTTATAAACGGTATCGAAGTCATTCAAATCACCAACTTCAAATTCGGCTGCATTTTCCTTGCAAGGAGCTTCTGGATTGGGATCCAAAATCGCAACTTCTATATTAAAATCAATGGCAGAACGGATGAGCATACGCCCTAACTGACCTCCTCCTAAAATAGCTATCTTTTTCACTGGATTTGTTTATTTTTAGACCTAATTAGTTAATGGAAACGTAATTTGATGCAAATCTATATACTCGAATTTTATAAAAAGAATAATAGCTAGGTTTTATTGAATTAATACTCCGTTGATTTTTTAGTTTTTCTATGAAAAACATAAAAAAGCATCTTGCATTAGTTTGATTATCAGCTTTTTAGTGTTTCAACTAGCAAAAGTATATCCTGCTGATAATCAAACTAATACGATTTTTCAACGGAGTAATGATTGAATAATACTTACTTCGTGAGCACTATTGCTTTTAGTTCGTGGATTTTTTAATAAAAAAAATCATCCCATCGGTTTTACTTAGATTTTTGTTGCTTGCTAATCTTAGTTCCTCTAAGGGCACAGGTTGTACTAAAGGATGCTATTGGCTCTACACAGGCAGCCCAGTTGGATGCCGAATAAGTAGCATCGTCTACTTTTATACAAGTCAAATTAGGGTTCTCCTTCATGTTAGGTTCCTTTATGTTTTCATTATTCCCATTTTTAAGATCTAAACTCCTTAGCTCATTCTTAGAACAATTAAAATTTCTCAAGTTACTATTTTGGCTTAGGTCTAAATGCTTTAGCTTATTATTGGAACAGTATAAGAACTCCAATTTAACATTCTGATCAAAATTTAGATCCTTTACCTTATTATCACTACACCTAAAATCTATCAATTCAATATTTTGATCAATACTTAAACGCCTTATTTTATTGTTAGAACAATCCAAATATCTCAATTCAACATTCTTATTAAGATTTAAACTTGCTACTTGATTATCAGTACACCATAACTCATACAAGTTGAGATGCTTGCTTACATCCAAATTACTCAATTGATTATGAGAACAAAACAAGCTCTCTAAACTAAGGTTTTGACTGACATCTATATTCCTTAGTTGATTATGATTACAAATCAAAGTTCTTAAATTAGCATTTAGGATTAAATCTAAACTTGTTAATTGATTACTAGAGCAAAACAAGCTCTCCAAGTTCAGGTTCTGACTTACATCTATACTACTTAGTTTATTATCAGAACAACTCAAAGTGATCAAGTTTATATTCTGACGCACATCTATACTTTTCAGTCCACTACTTGAAAAATTCAAAGTTTTCAAATTAGCATTCTGGCTTATATCTAAACCCACTAGTTCATTAAACCCACAATTCAAATTTTCTAGGTTATAATTCTGACGCACATCTATGCTCACTAGTTGATTACTAAAACAATCCAAGGTAATCAAATTTGTATTTTGACTTAGATCTAAGCTTGTTAATTCATTAGAATTACAACTCAAAACCTCCAAGGTAGCATTCTGACTTACCTTTAAATTAGATAGCTGATTATTATAACAATTCAAGCTTATCAAGTTAAAAATCTGACTTATGTCTAAATTAGCTAATTGATTATTATAACAATTCAAGATTACTAAGTTTCTGTTCTGGCTTACATCCAAACGCTTTAGTTGATTATACCCACAATTTAAATCTTCCAAATTCGTATTCTGACTCAGATCTATATTTGTTAGTTCATTACTAGAGCAATCCAAACTTATCAAGTTAACGTTCTTCTTTATATCTAAATTTCTCAAGGGGTTCTTTCCACAAGATAATTCCGTTAGATCAGGGTGCTGACTTACATTTAAGTTAGACAACTGATTATCATAACAACTCAAGCTTATCAAGTTGGTATTCTTACTGACATCCAATTGCTCTATTTGGTTATAATTACAATCCAATACCGTCAAATTCGTGAATGCTTCTACTCCTGTTAAATCTGTTATGTTCCTGTCAGAACAATCCATCGTTCCAGTAAAAGCAATTGCTTCTGAAACCTGAATTGCTCCATCTCCATTGGTATTAATAGTTGGCTCTTC
>CALDEP010000459.1 GCA_937942475.1 uncultured Aureispira sp. | reverse complement strand
TTATTCAAATCAGGACTTTTTATTTAAGGAATTAAAGATTCCTCCGTTGCTTGCAAAATATACCGTTCGTCTCCTTGATAATGGACAAAGGCAACAATGTGGCAATTATTTTCGTCCCATCCTGCGGGAAGTGTGTAGTTCAATGTTTCTTGATGCGGTTGCAAAGTCTCTCCTTGTTCTTGAATTTTCGTCCCCCAAGTATCTGTAATAAAGCCTCTTAGCATGTGGTTGTGTTCATAAGTAGTCGTCCACCCTCCTGGACCAAACTGAGGCGCAATAACCTTATTTTCTGTAATCAAGACAGTTAGTCCTACAGGCTCTTTCATTTTCACCATATTTAACGGATTTACATCTACCCTTACGCTTAGTTGACGAGTGGCAGCATCATACGTTGGCGCTAATTCAATAGAAGCATCTGGTGGCAAACAAATTTGCTCTGCAATAGGTCCAGCCCAAGTAGTAGGAGTACCAATTCCATAAATTCCTTGATCTGCAAAATATTGTCGATTAACAGTAATACTTGGCGGTCCTATTGCCTTTGACCAAGCAGATATTTCTGTTCCCTCTGGGGTCCTGAAATCCCAACCATTATAAGGTCTAGCCAAGTATCCTGCATGAATAGCAACAGAGATTATTTTACCAGGATATTCTGCTCCTAATTCCTTTATTTTTTGATGTCCTACTGGACAAGTAGAACAATACATACCTGTAAATTCATCTATAAGAACGACACGATCTGTTTGACAAGTCGTAATTTTAGGCGGATTCTCTTCGCAACTAATCGCAAAAAAACAGCTTAAAACGATGCTTAAAATTATATATTTATGCATTTTTTTAGTTTATATGCGCTTCAACCGCTTGAATAATTTCTTTGTTATCATCTGCTTTGTAATGAATAAAAGCAACTGCATGGCAATTATCAGGGTTCCATCCTGCAGGAATTGGATAATCTGCAATTACTTTTTGCTGTGCTGTCAAGACATTTCCTTTAGTAATCAAAACATCTCCAGTATAACTATCGGTAAGAACATCTCTCAATACATGTTTGTGTACATAAGAAGTATTTGATCCAGCAGGTGTTTTTTGATAACCTACAATATTACTTTCTGTTATCATCACAGAAACCGCCAAATCCTCATCAACAACACCTGTAAAAAAGGTACTTGGAGTAATGTCTACTGCAACGGTTGCCATTCTAGTCAGAGGATCATACGTGTTTGTCAAGGACAATTCAGCGATTGGACGCTTACAAAATTCAGCCCCAATATATCCTGCCCATTCTGTTAAGTCAGCGACTACATCACTCTCTCCTTCAAAAACTCGGCGATTAATACTAGCCGCAGGATACCCCGAAACAGGTCCCAAGTACAAAGATTCTAAACTCTCTCCATCTGGACATCTTAAATCGAAACCATTATGGTCGGTTGCAAAATAACCTGCATGAATTCCAACAACAATAATTTTCCCTGGATTTTGGCTAGATAAAATTTCTAATTTTTCCGCACCAGCTGGACAGTTTACACAATCTATTCCTGTAAACTCTTCTACCAATACAACCCGGCTTGTTTGGCAAGGCGTAATTTGAGGCGGAATTTCTTCACAGCCAAGCGTCATAAAACCACCAATGGCTAAGGTCAATAATCTTGCTATTTTATTCATAATATGTTGTTTTATAAGTTTTTTTCTCTAATCTAATTTGTAAAAACTATTGCGTCCTTCTTAATGATGGTGATGGATTTCTTGTTCACTAATAATGGTACAATCCTTCGCCGAACATTTTTCACCTTCTTTTTCTAATTCTAACGTTACATGTTGGATATGATCGTGCTCTAACAAATGTCGAATCTCGTGCTTTATCCTTGCTGCATCATCAAAAGTACAGGCTTTATCAATGACTAAATGTACCGTCATGGCATTTTCAGCCGTACTCAAAGCCCAAATATGCATATGATGCATTGAAAGCACCCCTTTTATTTTCAAAATTTGATCTTGAAGTTTTGAGCTATCAATTTCCTTAGGTACACCATCCAAACCCAATCGAATGCTATCTTTTAGCAAGCTCCAAGTGGACAATAAAATCATGATTACAATAACCCAACTTGTAACCGTATCTATCCAATACCAGTTGGTTTGCCAAATTATAAGTCCGCTAAAAACAACGCCTACAGAAACTAAAGTATCTGCCAACATGTGTAAATAAGCCCCTCTAATATTCAAATCTTGGTCTTTGCCTTTTACAAAAAGCCAAGCCGTCAAGCCATTAATAACGATTCCTACACTTGCAATAAGCGCTGTTGTTATCCCTTCAATTTCTACAGGGTTCATCCATCGATCGATACTTTTCCACAAAATCATCCCTACAGCAATCATAAGGAGTAAGGCATTGATCAATGCTGCCCATATCGTTGTTTTTCGATAGCCATAAGTGTATTCTTTTGTCGGTTTTACCGACAATAACTTAAAGGCTGCTAATGCCATAACCAAAGCAATGACATCACTAAAATTATGTCCTGCATCAGACAATAAAGCTAAAGAGTCATACCAAAAACCTGTAACGGTTTCCAGTAGTACAAAAATGACATTCAATACAATTCCAATCACTAAAGCCCGACTGACTTCGGATATTTTTAGTTCGTGGTGATGATGATCATGGTGATCGTGTCCCATATTTTATTTTTATAATGTCCTAAAATACAACTTTAACTTCGTATAGGATGGTTTAGCTTGGTACTATTTGGGTCATTTTTCCGCTTTTTGTTCGATTCTTTATTCTGATATAGACATAGTAGGAGGTTTCGATTTCCTAACTTGATCTTGTTTTGGTGAAAGCAGAAGCCTTAATACAATACAAAAACTTATTAGGTTGATTGACAACTCAAAGAACCACTTATTATACAGAAAAGAACGTCCTTCTTCCTTGTCTAATACATTATGGTGTTCCATCTTATGAATTGGTCATAGATACCTCAGACATTTTCAACTCATTATTTCCTCTTTGTAATAAAAACATATGCACAGAAATAACTAAAATCCAAGAAGTCAAAGTCACAAAAATAACCCATTCTAAAAAAGGTAACCACCAAATTTCTGGACGTTCAAACAAAGGACCCGCATCTCGCTTAATCGCCATTAAGCCCTTAGGCATACACATAAAGAGTACAAATGCCATTGGAATAGTAAAGCCATGTAATGCCGTCAATTTAGGAAAAGGATTAGCTTCCTCTTTCCATATACTCCAAGAAAAGATGGTTGTTGATAATGCCATTAAAGAAAAGAAACTCAAAGCTAAAATTAGATGTGGTATTCGGTTGTCCTCTGGAACCAAGCCTACACCCACACACAACAAAGAAGAGATCACGCCCAATCGAACTGCTATTCGACTCGTTTTCGTATCGGCATATTGGGCGAGTCCTAAGGTGAACAAGCCAAAACCTAAAGAGGAAAGAATAATTCCATTGTTATAAATAAAATGTTGTGCTGAAAACCTAGTACTTCCTAATTCTGATATAAAATGATTAAAAATAGAATAACTTTCTCCTTGTTGACCGCTGTAGGGTATAGCGGCAATAATAATAACGGTATACAAGATGACACAGGTTGCAAAACCTGCAATGGGGGCAATTTTTTTCATAATTTTTGGCATAAATTTAACGACAAGTATTCGTCTATTGATGTTCTTGCTGAAACACCCCTTCCTACGAACAGTGATAAAGAAGTTTTGAAGGCTAGAATAGGAGCGATTTTTAGTGGATTATACCCTAAAAAAAGAACTAAAGCTAGCTTGTCATTATAACAAAAAATACGCCATTATGCAAGTCTTGAAGGAAAGATATTTGATGCGTTCTAATAAACATTCTGGTTCTTTTGCAAACTTCTCACGTAGTAAATCGTGTGGAGTTTAAAACATAGGCTATCTTTTAACCCTTATGAATTGGGATATAAGTAGAAAGTCGTAAGTCGTTTATTATAAACAGAAAATAGACGACTTTCTACTTAAAACTTACGACCTATACTGTCTAATAGAAAAGTGGTTTAAATATTACCACACGAGTTGTCAAAGAACGA
>CALDEP010000458.1 GCA_937942475.1 uncultured Aureispira sp. | reverse complement strand
ATAGAACTCAAAGAATCAGCGAAGCTAAAAACAAAAAATCCACGAAGTATTTAAAAATAACAAAACCAATGAATAAAAATTTATCAGATAGAGCGTTAGAAGATTATGAGCTGGTTTGCAAAGCAGTGGAGGTAAATGATCAATTGGCTTATGCAACGCTAATGGAGCGTTATAAAGATTCTATTTATCATACCATGTTCAAAATGGTGCACAACCATGATGATGCAGAAGATTTGACCATAGAGGCATTTGGGAAGGCATTTAGAAAATTAGCAACCTACACCCCAAATTATGCCTTTAGTACTTGGTTGTTTAAGATTGCTACCAATAATGGTATTGACTTTTTGCGTAAAAAACGCTTAAAATTATTGTCTATTGACGATACTTTGGAGAAAGATGGTGATCAGGATTTTTCTAATAATTTAAAATCAACTGCCTTAGATCCAGAAGAGCGCTATATTCGCCAACAACGCAAATTAATTATGCGTGATTTGTTGAATAAACTTAGTGATAAGTATCGAATTATGATTGAATTGCGATTTTTTGAAGAGCTCTCTTATCAAGAAATTTCAGAACAACTAAACTTGCCAATTGGCACTGTCAAAGCACAGTTATTCCGTGCAAAAGAACTCTTGTACGATGTTTTGAGTAAAAGCAAAGCAGGAAATTCTTTGTAGAGGGATTTCGTAATTGTGTAGGGGGAATAAGGAGGAAATAATAGTTTTATTGCTCTAACTTTGTTGATTGAATAAGTAGTTGAATCTCTTTGGTTGCTTATTAAGCGATCAAATAAGCCTACTCCTATGGAAAAAAGTATTGTATTTATTGTTGCTGTTTTAGTTTTTTTGAATGTTTATTTATTCACAGACGAAGACAGAGCACTTCATAATAAATATAAAAACCAGACTAGCTTAACCTGTACGGAAAATATCTTAGAACGTCTTGCCGTAGATGCTGATAAGTATTCGAATCTAAAAACGATTCATCTTAAAAGTTATAGAACGCAAGTTCCTGAGGCTTTGGGGCAGTTTAAGAATGTAGAGCATTTAACTATAACCAATGAATATACAGGGGATACGAAACTATTTCTACCAGAATCTATTGGTCAGCTAACCAAATTAAAGTTTTTGGATGTCAGCAATTGTCGATTGGCTAAGCTTCCTGAAACAATTGACCAATTAACAGCACTCAAAGAGGTTCTTCTAAATAATAATAACCTCAAAAAATTGCCCAATGGCATTAAAAACTGGTCTCAAGTAGAAAAAATTTACTTGAATGATAATCAGTTAAGAAAACTACCAGATGGAGTAGCTGCTTGGACAGAACTGGAGGAGCTAACTTTATATAATAATTCCTTATACGCTTTGCCTGAAGGAATAGTAGCTTGGAAAAAGCTAAATGATTTAGAACTAGCGAATAACAATTTAATTGCTCTGCCTTACAATATAGGAGAATTAAGCGAATTGGTAAGTATTAATGCAAGTGAAAATAAGTTAACAATATTACCTTCCAGTTTAGTACAATTAAGAAATTTAAGGAAATTAATCTTGAATAAAAACAGTTTGGACGCTTTGTTTGAGCTGGGAGAAGATTGGCAATTAGACTTACTTACGTATTTAGAATTAAGTGATAATAAACTAAAAAGCTTACCCAAAGAAATTAAAACCTTGGTGAATTTGGAGGTCTTAGATGTAAGCTCAAATCAATTGCTAGGCTTGCCTGATGAGATTGGCAATATGAAACAGTTGGAAGAACTTTTGTTGTCGGAGAATGAGTTGATAGAACTACCCAATACGATTGGAGATATAAGCCATTTGAAAATATTAGACTTGAGGTTTAATGAGATCGTTTCCGTTCCTGTTGACTTATTCAACTTAGGTCAATTGGAATCCTTAAACCTAAGTTACAATAAGCTAAGTAACCTATCTACTAATATTAAACAATTACAAGAGTTGGTAGAACTAAACTTGCGTGAAAATCAATTAGATAGTATTCCAAGAACAATTAGCAATCTTCGAATTTTAAAGAACCTTAATCTTAGTAAAAATAAACTGACTCAGCTACCAGAATCAATAGGGAAATTATCTTTATTGACAAGTTTGAATGTTGAGGAAAATGAATTGACAAGCATGCCTGAAACAATCGGACAGCTTATGAATTTGAAACATCTGAATATGACTAATAATAAGATAGAACAATTCCCCAATAGTTTAATGGAATTGAAAGGCTTGTCATACTTGTCTTTAGGACAGAATAAGATTAAAGAATTACTTTCCTCAGATGAATATTATAAAATAATAGGTAATCTAAAAAGAGGATTAGAAAGAACTAAAATACAATCTTAAGAGAGGAGCTATAATAAACAGGATGAAGGAACGAGTAAAATTAATCGTTTTCGAATTTATCTTCTTCTTGAAGAACCGTCACTTCAACAGTAGTATCATTGGTAGGATCTAGGTTGTACAAATCACGCTCTTTGGCTTCTTCCAAGGCTCCTTTTAGCTGAACAGGTTTGCCACGTTGACGGACTTTGATGTTGAGAAATTCTACCGACAAAGAAAAGAAAATTGCAAAGTACATGTAGCCTTTAGGAATCTCAACATTCGCAGGCATTAAATGCGCACTATGTGCTCCTTCTACAATTAGCATGAAACCAATTAGAATCAAGAAGGAAAGTCCTAGAACTTGGATAGAAGGATGTTTGTCTACAAAACGACCAATTGGACCTGCAAAAGCCATCATAATAATCATTGAAATAACAACCCCCAAAACCATAATAGATAAGGGATCGTAAAGACGGCTAGGATCAGAAATCATCGGCGTACGAGCCACATCCTGTGTTAGTCCTACTGCGGTTAGAATAGAGTCAAATGAAAAGACAATGTTGAGCAAACAAATCTGCATAATGATGCTACTCAATGTGTTTTTAGGATTGCGATCTCCTGTGTTTGCCTCGTTAATACCCTCTAGTTTGTGGTGAATTTCTGTGACTGATTTGTACAGTAGAAAAAGCCCCCCAAACATTAGAATCAAACTTTGCCCTGTAACTTTAGCATGTATCCCCAAAAGATGTAGCTCAAAAAGTGGGTCTTGCATGGCAATGATAATCGTAATACCAAATAGCAAGATGATTCTTAAAAGCATCGCCAAAAACAAACCAATATTACGTGCTTTGGGCTGCTGTTCTAAGGGAAGTTTATTGGCAACAATTGAGATAAAGATAATATTATCAATACCTAAAACAATTTCCATTAAGGTTAACATACCTAAAGAAATCCATGCTTGAGAAGTACTGAATAATTCTATAATTGCTGCAACATCCATTGGTGTAAAGTCTAATTTGGTGTATTATTGATTCTTATCTTATTTTGTATAGAGGATCAAATGTACTTCTTTTTTTTAGTAAGGAACTGAAATCTTCTTAAATTTTATTCGATAAAATTCAAGAAGCGTCTTGCCTACTATTTATGTGAGATAACAAGCCCTTTCAAGGTGCCTGTTATCTCACATGCTAGCTGGTTAAGTAAGCCTAATTTATTGAAAACTTGGTTTTAAGCCACGAAGTCCCATGTCAACCACTGCTTCAACGGTTCCTGCACTAAAATCAATATCTAAGGCTCCATTTCCGTTATTATCAACCCATTCAAAACTATTATTAGTAGAGAACGATAACGTAACTACAATATCTTCTGTTTCATTTCCTGTAATTTCTAGCGGATTGCCATCAAAACTTCCCGTTACCAAACAAGAACCTGGAGGTGTTGGCGTTGTTGCACTCAATGGGTTAACCACTGTTGTTGCCTGCGCCTGCCCTGTATAAATAGCATTGGCACTAGAATATTGACCGCTCAAGTTTGTTTCAAAAGCCCAATAACCTTGTAGTTTGTTGGCATTGACAGTGGTAGACATATTCTTAGGCATCAAATTGTTGATGTAACTGTTGAACCCAACAAAAGCTACAATCGTCCCTTTTTCGTTAATTAAATCGGTGGTTCCAGAGGGGAAGGTGGGAACATTATTCACATTATAAACAATATCATAGTTTTGATAACTAACAGAAACACGAATGTGTGGGTAGGTTCCAGGAGTGACATCTTCCACTGGAATTTCAAAAAAGACTTCTCCTTCTTCTGATACAATGGCTTGGTTAAAATCCAAGGCATTACTTCCCCCGGCTGTTGTTTCGGCACCATGATAAACAATCGCCCCACCATTAACAGGCGTCAAAGCACTTGGGACTAACTCAATTTTGTGTGCACTCATTCCATTGAATACAGGATCTTGTGCAGCATTGCCACTTGGAACGCTGGAAGGTTGTGCAAAGGCATCTAGTCTAGCTTGATTAGGATCAAGTTTTAGTTTAAAGACAAGTTTTGTCTTATTAGAAGGCTCTGTTACAGTTGGTTCACAGGCTGTAAATGCAAGGGCACAAAGTGCAAGAAAAAGAAATGCGGTTTTCATAGAATTGTATTTGACAATACTTCGTGTAGAACTCGAAGACTCAGCGTAGCTAAACTCCACGAAGTATTAATTTGAATGAATGAAACAATTAAAGTAGGTCTTAGGGTAGTGTACAAAACACCAAAAATAACACCATAAATTAGTTTTTCAAAAAAAGAACCAATTGCATAATAGGCAATTAGATTAAAAAGGATACTTTCGCCGCTTCGTCTATCTATTTAGACTCGTTTACTTTTTATTTATTATGTTTCTTTAAATTTTTAATAAAATGAATGCATTTTTATTTTTGACTGATTTTGATGTGATGGCTTTTTTACAAGGTCCAAGCTTCATAAATGCTATAAAATCATTAGGTCTAGCTATCTTAGTTTGGCTTATTGGTTCTATTGTCATCAACCAAGTGGTTCGATTTTCGGCAAGCACAATGGAAAAAGCCCATTTTGATGCTTCTTTGCGCCCTTTCTTAGTTTCCATGATTAGTACATTACTGAAAATCTTATTGATGTTGGCTGTTGCGAGCACATTGGGAATGGAAGTAACTTCTTTTGTCGCTATTTTGAGTGCTGCTGCATTTGCTGTTGGTATGGCATTGCAAGGTGGTTTGGCGAATTTTGCAGGAGGTGTTATGATTTTAATCTTTAAGCCCTTTAAAATTGGAGATGTGATTACATCACAAGGGTTTACAGGTAAAGTAAGAGAAATTCAAATTTTTAATACAATCTTAGTTACCCCTGATAATCAGGTGATTATTTTGCCAAATGGACCTGTTTCTAATGGACCAATTCAAAATATTACGATGGAATCTACTCGTCGTGTGGATATGACTTTTGGGATTGGATATGGAGATGACATTCAAAAAGCAAAAGAAGTAATCAATCAAGTTCTTAAAAGTTGCCCTCAGATTACAGATCATTCTAAGACTGTTGTAGTGGTTTCTGGACTTGGCGACAGTTCGGTTAATTTTGCGGTACGTCCTTGGGCAGCTACAGCAGATTATTGGGCGGTACATGCTTATGTACATGAAAATATCAAACTAGCATTTAACAAAAACGATATTGGTATTCCTTATCCTACGATGGATGTAAATATGTTGAAACAGGATTAA
>CALDEP010000457.1 GCA_937942475.1 uncultured Aureispira sp. | reverse complement strand
AGTTTCGTATGTCAAAATAGCATTTTCTCATTTCTTATCCCTTCAAAAAACGCCTACCGATTGGTAGACTTATTTTTGGAAGCTCAATAAATGAAAAAATCAGTATTTCGCCTCTATACAATTCTATTCGTAATAATGTTTATTAAGAACAAGCATTTATTTGATAATTTACAGACACTGTATTTCTACTTGAATTTTTAAAACAGGTATAAATACGGTGTTTTGACTTTATAGACTTATTTATATTTGGTTTTAGTAAATATAAAAGTGCCGCTCCTTAAAAAGAGTTGTATTTGATTGCTTCACTAGACTAAATATATAATTAATGAAAGTAAATACGAAAATAGAATGGTCTAACATAGAATGGTGGGTGCATTTTTATGCCTACATCACCTTGGCTGTTGTCATCTATGGTATTTTAGCAGCACATGTACCTGCTATTATTGGACATCCTTGGACCACTTGTGATGAAGGAGGTGTGGGTTGTATTGTGACGATTCATTTGTTTGACGTGTCGATGACCTTATTTAATAGTTTATTGGTTTGGTATGGGCTTTGGCGATTTTCATCCATCCGAGTAAATTCTTTCTTATTATTATTAGTAATTGGAGTAGCGGTCAATTTTGTCTTTTTCTCTTTTGAATGCAGCCTTATTTTTGATAGTTTTGATAGAAATGCTCCTACTTGGGAGATTGTAGCGCTTTTTTCTATTGCAATTTTATTATTGGGTGGTGCTTGTTTAGGAACTTTTTTGGTTCTAAAATTGGTCTTGTACATTCAATACCTACCAAAGCCAGGTCAAGAGGGTTTAGAGCTGGGCATAGATGGTTATTATCATCCTAAAACAGAAGAAGAGATTGTTGCTTTGGTGAAAAAAGCATATAAAGAAAACTTACAAGTAAGATGTAGAGGTGCAGCACATTCTGTGGCACAATCTATTTATACCAACCCTGGAAAAGGACAGCCAGCTGTACCCAATAAAGTATCTGAAGATACTCCGCCTAATGGTCCTAATATTAACATTATGTTGGATCAATTTAAGAAATTGACTTGGGATAATGATGAGCCTAATGTCGTTGAGGCAGAATCAGGAATCAATTTGGGCGCAGATCCAGGGAAATCAACCTTAGAAGAAAGTTTTTTGTGGAAAATATGGCAAAAAGGTTGGGCTTTGGAAGATTTGGGCGGCATTACCCATCAGACCATTAGTGGGTTTATGATGACAGGATCAGCAGGAGGAACACTTATGTATGATTTGGTGGACAATATCGAAGCTTTTCGAATTATTGATGGAACAGGAGCAGTAGCATGGATTGATAAAACGAACCCTGAGTTTTTTGCCATGGGAACTTCCTTGGGACTAATGGGTATTATTACAAAAATTAGATTTAAACTAAGTCCCAAATACTACATCAAGGGACAGGAAGAAACAACGCCTACAGCATTGGCAGATTGTCAAATTGATCTTTTTGGTTCAGGAACAGCAGACAAACCTAGTTTAGAAACCTTCTTTAAGGAAACGCCTTATACTAGAATTATGTGGTGGCCACAAGCAGGCTCTGAACGTATTGTGACTTGGTCTGCTAGTAGAGAAACGCCTTATGAACCATTTACTCCTAATCCTTATCATGAATTTTCACCTAGTGGTTTGCTTACTAAATTGGAAGAATTAGCAGCAGCAATTTTATACACGATTTTAGGCATTACGAGCTTTATTAAAATTTTGGCAAACATTCTGCATGATTTTAGTCGTTTTAGAAGCATCCTTGGAAAGCAATGGGGAGCAAGTATAGGTGGGTTTTTGGGCTTTGTTTTCTCTTTTTTATTCACGCTTATTTTAGGAATTATTGCTTTTGTGCCGATTTGTATTTTAGCTATTTTTCGAGGAATTCCGCTGTATTTTTTGCCTAAGGTTATTAACATCATTCAGCCCTTGACTTCTGACAAAAATCCTTTGAAAGAATTTAATGATTATTATTATAGTAGCCTTCCAATGGATAATGTTGTGGATGACATTTTGATGGGAACAGAGTTTACAGAAATTTGGCTTCCCCTTGATCGTACAGAAGAAGTGATGAATCTATTACATACGCATTATAAGAAGAATGGCTATCCTGCTACAGGCGCTTTTTCTAATGAGTTATATGCAGGGCATCCTAGCTCATTTTGGATGCATCAAGGCTATACAGACGGTACAGATGCCTTTAAAAATGGAACGATTCGAGTGGATCTATTTTGGTATACTGCCAACGATGGAACGCCAAATGGGAAAGGAGAATATTACGATCAATTTTGGAAATTATTTAGAGACGCTGGCATTCCTTTTAGATTGCATTGGGGCAAATTTGTTCCAGATTATGACTTTAAAGATTGGGCAGCTTATTATCAAACCAACTTACCTAAAATGAGCGATTTCTTGACGCTTAGAGAACAACGAGATCCTAACAATGTATTTTTGACCACTTATTGGGAAAAAAGATTGTATGGTATATAGATGTAATTTCATAGCTCAAAAGTTGTTTTAAGCAACTTATATTTTGTTCTTAATAAAGAAAAAACAGCTGTCATCATAGAATGATGGCTGTTTTTTATTGTGATCTTTTCAAGATTTAGCCTTCAGAAACATTGAAAAAACCTAAAGTCTAAAAAGGGAAATTGAAAAAAAAACTTCAAAAAATTTGCATTCTTAAATAAAACCACCAATATTTGTATCAATGCAAAAAGAAACAAACATATCAATTTTTGGACAGAAATCTGGCAACGCTCTTGTTGCTTGGTGGTGGACTACTTCCCTTCGATGGCGAGAGTAGCAGACCTCCTATATATCTAACTTAAAGATAAGAACTCATATATAGCACTTGCAAATCTCTCGTAGATTTGCAAGTTTTTTTTTGTCAAAAATCCACCTTTCTATAAAATGATACTTGATTGAAAAGCACCTTCGCTTTTTAGTTTTTGATAAGACTAGATCATCAATAAAGTATCCATAAAAACATCCAATGAATTTAATGAAGTTTAGGACGATTAGTCGTACTCGCTTGGCAGATTTGCACACACCAGTAAGCATTTATTTGCAGTTGAGAGACAAAATGGCGCACAGTTTATTGCTAGAAAGCTCCGATTATCAATCTAAAGAAAATAGCTATTCGTTCATTTGTGCAGAGCCAATTGCGGAGCTAATGATACAAAACCGAGTGCTGAAATACCACTTTCCAGATGGCAGCACAGAGCATTTGCCAATACCAGCTAAAAGCAATGTATCGAACTTGTTAGAGCAATTTTGCAATCGCTTTGAATTTGAAGGCGCAGAAGAACACCAACGATTTAATGGCTTGTTTGGACATACCAATTTTGATGCCGTTCAATACTTCGAAACCTTAGAATTGGATGAGAACAAGCGACAAGATGAGTTGCCTGATTTGAGGTATGCGGTGTATCGTTATCTCATTATTATTAACCACTATACAAGTGAAATGTATTTGCTAGAAAACCTGCTAGAAGGACAAGAAAGCGAACTAGACAAAATAGAACGCTACCTCAAAAAAGGTGCTTTGACAAGCTATCAATTTGAACTGGAAGGAGAAAAGACCAGTAATTTGAGCGATGAAGCCTTCAAAGCATTGGTCACAAAAGGAAAGGAACATTGTGCAATAGGAGATGTTTTTCAAATTGTTTTTGCTCGACAATTCCAACAGCGATTTAAAGGAGACGACTTTAATGTTTATCGAACCTTGCGTTCCATTAATCCATCGCCTTATTTATTTTATTTTGATTATGGAGCCTACAAAATATTTGGTTCCTCACCAGAGGCTCAACTGGTCATTCGAGACAATCAAGCGATCTTGACACCGATAGCAGGAACCTATAAACGCACTGGAAATGCTCAATTGGATCAAGAAAATGCGGCAGAATTATTAGCCGACCCCAAAGAGAATGCAGAACATGTTATGTTGGTTGATTTGGCTCGGAATGACTTGAATCGACATACTCAAAATGTAAGCGTGACCCAATACAAAGAGGTTCAGTTTTACAGCCATGTGATTCATTTGGTGTCGAAGGTGGAAGGTGATTTGGCAGCAGATGCGAATATTTTTCAAGTCTTTGGCGACACCTTTCCAGCAGGAACTTTATCAGGCGCACCCAAGTACAAAGCCTTGGAATTGATTAATAAATATGAAAATCAGAACCGTGGTTTTTATGGCGGTGCCATTGGCTTTTTTAATCCCAAAGGACAATTAAATCAAGCGATTATGATTCGCTCTTTTATGAGTAAAAACAATTGCCTTTATTTTCAGGCAGGAGCAGGGGTTGTGATTGATTCAGACGAAGAAAAAGAATTGCAAGAAGTGAATAATAAGTTAGCTGCCTTACAAAAAGCTTTACATCAAGCTGTTGAGTTATAA
>CALDEP010000456.1 GCA_937942475.1 uncultured Aureispira sp. | reverse complement strand
ACAGAAAAATCCTCAAAGGAAATGTCTCTGCCCAAGACCACTTTGATGTCTGGAAAGGTTACTTCATCTGAAATTTGGATGGTTATAGCTGCATCAGCGATGTTATCATCTATAAAAACAAAATTCTGTGCTTGTAGATTTCCTACATTACAAAAAGAAACTAGAAGGATTATAAGGCTTGTTAATTGGAATCGCATGGGCATAAATTAAGTGATTGGTTTCTTTTGAGTGCTTCAAATATCTATCCAAAGCTAGAAAAAAGGGTGGTATTTGGAACTGTCTTTAGAATTTAGCTTATTTTTGTAACTAACAGCTTGTTCTTTGTTATAATAATAAGGGATAGGGAATAACATTTCACAACAATTATAAAAAACACCACTATGAAAGCGATTAAAATAATAAGTACAGCACTCTTTTTGTGTTCTCTAGCAGTAGCTTGTACACCAGCAGAGACAACCGAGGATACAACGAATACTACTGTAAGTACAGAAGGTGAAGTCCTAGAAACTGCGGTTGAATTAGTAGACAAGGTAGAATACAATGAGGATAGTACTTTCAAAATGACTTATCAGGTAGATAAAAATACAAGTGCAAAATATGGCGTTTACAAGGAATATGACGTTTCTACGTCTACTTTATTGTCAGAGCGCAATTATAAGAACAATAAATTGGAAGGAATCGAAAAGATTTATTTTCCAAATGGTCAAGTGGATGGAGCATTTAATTATAAAGATGGGGTCCACGACGGCATTTTTAAATATTATTATGAAGAAGGAACCTTGAAGCAAGAGGGAACTTATGTGAATGGAACGATTGAAGGAATGCTAAAATCTTATTATCCAACAGGAACGCTGAAAGAGGAAGTGATGCACGTTAAGGGGCTAACACAAGGAGCATTTAAGGAGTATAATGAGAATGGAACCATTAAGGCGGAAGGAGAATATACGAGTAAGAGCGATCAAGAAAATCTAGAACATGGCTTGTTCAAAGGTTATGACGAAAATGGTGAATTAGTTAAAAAAATGCGTTGTAAGGAAGGACAATGTTGTACTATTTGGACCTTAGAGGATGGTGATGTAAAGCCAACAACGAAGCTTTGTGATGCTATTTTGAATAGCGAAGCTTCTTAATATTTAAAGAGATAGAATTTTAAAAAAAATCGAAGATTTGACTATAAAAAAAGGTCAAAATCTTCGATTTTTATATTTAAGCCATAAAATTTGCCTATTCTGATCTCTAATAGAGTTTTTTTGCTTGAAAAAGCAATTTTCTATTAAGAGTTCCTTAATTTTGTAGGTCCCTTTTTAGTTGATAATGCGAGGATTACCCTTTGTATTAGCACTAATTAGAATCCCTCTTAGAGGATAAATTCAAATTTAAGAACGCCTTATTGCTTTTGTTCAAGAGTGAAAAGGTATTAGACGAATTATTATGAAATCACTAATAAAAGCCCTCTTAGCTGTTTGGTTTGCTTTAGGCTTGTATTCTTGCCAAACAAAAGTAGTTACGGTTCATTATGAGAAACGTGTTGTAGAACGCTATCAAGTACTTACCAAATCGAATGTTCGGGATGGTTATTACAAGGTATATCATAACAATGGTAATCTGGCTTTGGAACATACGTATGATCATGGCGCTTTAAATGGTGTGGAACGAATTTTTCACGAAGATGGCTCTTTGTCTGGTGTATTAATCCTTGAAAATGGCAAGTACGAAGGTCCTTTTGTTTATTATCACCCAGAAGGAACGGTGAAACAAAAAGGATATTATAAAGAGAATGCTATGGAAGGAGAGTTGTGTTCTTACTATGTCGATGGGACGATGAAGGAATGCATTACAATGAAGAATAATGTGGAGCAAGGAGGATTTAGAGAATATGCGCCCAATGGCGTTTTGGTTCGAAAGGGCAATTATATTTCTATCTTAGGAGATAAAGAAGGTTTGGAGGATGGATTGATTTATGAATACGATTCGGAAACGAGGCAATTAAAGACTAAAAAACGCTGTCAAGAAGGTTTTTGTTGTACGATTTGGGCACGTGAAAAAGGCTATTTAAAGCCAAGCACTAGTATTTGTGATGAAATAATGAATGGTGGAACCGAAAAATCGAAAATGTTGGGCAGCGAATAGCACTATTTTACGTTCTCTAGAAACATAGCATAGCTGCATCTTAATGCTGGTTATCATTCAAGAACCAAATCAACCATATCTATAGCGCCAATATTTCTACATTATCAAGAAATCGTAATAAGTTGCCTTCTCTTATCAATCAGTTTATGAAAACTATTCTATTAGTCTGATTATTTTCTATTTTGAGAGACTTATTAGATAAGAATTTTCATTTTATCTACTTTTTAGTATGTTAACTTCTCTTGAGGTTAACAAGAAAAATATCAAACAACATCTTGTTTATGAAATATTGGTTCACTGCAATTCTAAGTGTCATTTGTCTAGGAGCGTATGCTCAAATTGGGGGCAATACTACGTATGATTTTTTAAGAATTCCAAATTCTGCACGTATTACCTCTGTAGGGAGTAGTTTAATTACGGTTCGAGATGCCGATTTGAATTTAGCTTACCACAATCCAGCCGCCTTAAATCCATCCATGCACCGTCGAGTGGCCTTCAGTCAAAGTGTTTATATGGGAGGAGTGACACATGGCTATTTGGCTTATGGGCATCATTTTGACAAAGGGAAAGTGCCTATTACGATGCATGCTGGTTTGCAGTATATTAGCTATGGGAAATTTCAAAACAGAGATGTAACGGGAACGTATACTGGCGAAACTAGTGCTGCTGAATATGCTATTAATTTAGGCGCAGGCTATCAGGTTAGTAAATTTCTATCGGTAGGAGCGAATGCCAAAACCATTTTATCTTATTTAGGAAGTTACAATTCTACAGGAATGGCTTTTGACGCTTCTGCCATGTATTCTGATACTGCCAAAAATATTAACTTGACGGTAGCTTTTAAAAATATGGGGACGCAATTTTCCACTTACGCTCGTAATGGAAATATGGAGCCACTACCATTTGATTTGCAAATTGGCTTTGCACACAAACTAAAGTACATTCCATTGCGTTTTTCCGTAATTATGCACAACATACAACAGTGGGGAATTGTATACGACGACCCAAGTAATCAAGACAATCAAACTTTGTTTACAGGAAGTGGGACAGATGAACCCGACAATTCTGCCATCAAAGTAGTAGATGATATTTTTCGTCATTTTATCTTTAATGTTGAATTATTGTTCGGCAAAAAAGGAAAACCTGAAGTGTTTAGAGTAGCAGCAGGCTACAACCATATGCGTAGAGGGGAATTAGCGACAACTGGAGTTAGTGATCTTTCTGGATTTTCTTTTGGTTGTGGCATTCGAATCAAGCAATTTCAAATTGATTATGGTTTTGGTGGCTACCATTTTGCAGGTTCTGCCCATCACTTTAGTTTGTCTATTAATTTAGATGAAATTTTGAATGGTGCTTGGAAGAAACGTTAGAAATCATCTTTTTCTTTTATTGGTGAATAGATAAGGGTAAAAAAAGGCAAGCTTGCTTCGTACTTCTGTGAGGTATGAAGCAGGCTTTTTTTTATGCAGTTATTTTTGATTATTATAATCAGAATTAACTCCTTGATTTTTTTTGTTGATTTTAAATAAATAGTTTTTGGAAATGATAAGTATTATTGAATCGCAACAATTCATCTGTGAAAAGTATGCGTCAGATTTTATTAGTAGCCCATTGAACTTAAAAGTTGGTATTTCTTTGTCTGTAAAGGAGGGCATTATGCCAATACATGGTTTAAGGCATCCTTTAGAAGGGGATACAACAGGTTGGTATATTTGGTCGGGGGATTTTTCTGAAAATTCTGATTTTTTTAAACCTGTTTTAGTAAAAGATTTAAAAAATTGGAATCGTTCTTTATTCAAATACCTAGGATTAGCACCAGGCTGGCGATTTTTATGCACATTTGACTATGAAGATGTTTGGCAAGATTTGACCTTGTTGGATATTTAAGATAATCGAATTAAAGTTTATCCTTTATCAAATTAATAATCAATCGAATGATGACCTCTCGTTGATCGGGCAAGCTTTGAGCAACAGCCAAAGCAAGCGCAACTAAAGTATTATCATTAATCTTTCTAGTCTTCTCTGAAGTAAGGTGAAAGTTGTTTTGTTCCAAGAACCAAACAAAAATAAACGAACCAATTCGTTTGTTGCCATCACTAAACGCATGGCCTTTGATAATAGAATAAAGCAATTGAGCCGCCTGTTCTTCAATGCTAGGATAAGCCAATTGCCCAAAAACAGTTTGAGAAATACTACCCAAAATACCTTGAAAAGAATCGTCCTTTTCATTACCAAAAAGAGGACTAGCTTCGCCCTTTTGAATCAAATTTTTCTTTAGCGCCTCAATGGCATTTTTGACGCTTGGATAATGAATAACATGAATGATGTCTGCATTCAGGTTATCAACAGAAAGCGCATCTGAATCGTATTGATTGAGCAATTCAAAGGACTTCGAGTAATGTGTGATGATAGAAAGCAAGCCGTCAGTCAATTGCTGTTGTGTTTCCACTAATTTGCTAGAAAGATTTTCAACCCTTTCTTTTAGAACCTCAATTTTATCTTGCTGCTCCTCCAAGAGCTGTTGATTGATGCTATAGCCTTGAAGTAAGTATTCTCTAAGGCGTTTGGTTGCCCATTGGCGAAACTCTATCCCCGCTTTAGATTTGACACGATAGCCGACCGAAATAACCACATCTAGATTATAATAATCTACGTTTCGACTTACGTTTCGTTGTCCTTCTACTTGAACTTGGCGGACTTCTCGCCAAGTTGCTGCCCGATCTAATTCCTCTTCCAAGTAAATGTTTTTGATATGCGCTCCAATCGTTCGACGAGCTTTGCCAAACAAATCCATCATTTGTTGCTGTGTCGCCCAAATGGTTTCTTCTTTGCCATCCAAAATGACTTGGAATTCAATATCACCAGAGGAAGGTTTGAAAATAACGAGTTCGTTGGATGTGCTGTTTTGTGGGTTCATTTTTATTGAAGCTGTTTAGAATTAACGACTTTTAATAATATGATTTTTCAGATGCAAGTCTAATACTCTTAAAAAGGGCGTCGCCCTGACACCATCTCTAAAAAAAACAAAAAAAAATACAAAAGGAGCATCGCTCCGACACCTTTTATCAGAGAAACAAAATGATAAATCTATTCCTTAATGTTCTTATCTTGAACACGCATTAATGGGGACGAAGCTACGCTCCTTATTTGGTATGCTAGACATGATATTTCTATTAATGGAGACGAAGCTAACGCTCCTACTTCTCAATTAAGAGGCATTGTAATTCAATAAATTACTCCACAATACACCTTTGCTAAAAAATAAGATTCTCATTTAATTATTGCTTAACTCTAAACAACTTGTCTTGTCCTGAAAAAAGGAGAAGAGATAAATAGTTCTATTTTCTATTTATCTCTTCGAAATTAAAACCTACTTAAAATCTTCTTCTTACGAAGAAAAGGTAGAGAAAACCATATCTAATTTGCGCATCTCAGGACGTTTTTTCTGACCAGGAGCATGAATGAATCCATCTAAGATAATCACTCGATTATTAGCAGGATCTTTGATCATATAAGTGACAAAAGGACCGCCCATGAAATCATTTACCATGCCCCACAAACCTCTAGATTGTAAGGCTGTTTTTTTATCAAAGGTCATTTCTTGATAATAAATAGGAAGCACTCGGTCGTCAATTTGCATGTAAGAATCCTCAATATGCGTCGAGAAATAAACTTTTGTCAATTGGTCTCTAATTCTTTTGTGATTTTCAGGGTTGAGTGCCGTAGAATCTGCTAGTGGTAAGGTGGTAATAAATATATTGCTACTCGTCTTATTGGTTTCCCTTCTGAGCCAAACAGAGGTACTGTCGATATTTGCAATGGCAAAATCTCTAGGGATTTTTAAATCAATTTTAAAGTTGGCAAAAATAGCATTGGTAGCATCAACATTAGAACCCGCTGCATAAATTTGTTGAATAAAGAATTCCGTATCTGCTTTGTTAAACTGCTTCATGACTTCTTGATAATCTTTGGCAACCGTCTTGAGCAATTCCTCTCTTGTTGGACCAAACCAATAAACAACGGTTTGTCCTTCCGCCCAACGATCTTTGTGGGAAGCGATTCTATAAGTAGGTTGATTTTTTGCTTTTTCAACATTCTCAGGTCCGATTGCTTTTCTGATTTCGGCACTAGCAGGATCACTCATATCATCCAAAGCCCCCATAATGAGAATGGCTCGATGGGTCCTTAGTACTTTCCCATCATTAAACTGTTTAGGCGTTTTGTAACGCAAATCATAAATAGGTTCAGGCTGAGGCGTAACAGGATAAAGTGCTTCAAAATTATTTCTAAACGTATCTCCAATCGTTGTTGTCCAAGTATATTCATCGGCAACAACCAATATATTATCTACTTTTCCGTAGGCACTTGGCGTAACCGCAATACTAGCACGTTGTTGTTGTGTACAACTAGAAACGCTACTAATTAAAAATAGGGTGGCAATAATAAAGCTTAAATAGTGCTGCATTAGATTAAATGGTTTGAATTTTGTCATCAAAATAGTCTGTTATCTATCTAGATGCAGATAACACAATAATAGTTGTCCTAATTCACAACAGTTCCTTAGAAAAATAAAATTTAATTATATCAAATTGATCGTCAATTATTTATTAGAGTGTGGCGAACTGATTAAATAATTGTTAATCTATTTGATAAATCATCGATTCCCAATTTACTTGAATCTTCTTTAGAACTCAACGATTCAGTAGAGTTAAATAAAAGATTCCAGGAACGGTTAAGTTTATACATGGCTACAAAATTAAGTATAATATAACTACTAAGTCAAGATTCATACTATAAATTTTATAGGATTGACTTTTGTTTCTTTTTTTTTGGATTTAATAAGGACTTATTGACTCCAATTTGATGTTTTTTCCATTTTTAGCGAGGGATAAACAGAAAAAAGCTGTTTTTTAGAAACAAAATCATTTATTTTTGAAGTTTTAAACAACTTGTTGAAACATTTTTTTGCAAAAAGAGTAAAATAAACTTGTGAACTGAAAAATATTAGCTTATATTTGTATCACACTTGACAATAATAACAATTAAAACAAAATGTTGTAGAACATTTTTTTTGAAAAAACAAAACTAGAAACAGAATGGCAAAGAAAAGCGCTTCTAAAGACGACAATAAATTAAAAGCATTACAAACAACTTTAGATCGTCTAAAGAAAACTTATGGAAAAGGTGCTGTAATGCGTTTGGGAGATCATCAAGTTGAAAAAGTAGAAACTATCTCTACTGGTTCGGTAGCCTTGGACGTAGCATTAGGGACAAGTGGATTTCCAAAAGGTCGTGTAGTAGAAATTTATGGACCAGAATCATCTGGTAAAACAACAATTGCTTTGCATGCAATTGCTGAATGTCAAAAAGCAGGTGGTATTGCTGCTTTTATTGATGCAGAGCATGCTTTTGACCGTTTTTATGCAGAAGGTCTTGGTATCAATGTAGATGAATTAATTTTCTCACAACCTGATCATGGTGAACAAGCCTTGGAAATTGCTGAAAGCCTTATCCGTTCTGGTGCAATTGACATTTTAGTAATAGATTCTGTTGCTGCTTTGGTTCCTCGTAGTGAGATTGAAGGAGAAATGGGTGATTCTAAAATGGGACTTCAAGCACGTTTGATGTCACAAGCAATGCGTAAATTAACGTCTGTAATTAGTAAAACCAATAGCTGTTGTATCTTCATTAACCAATTGCGTGAAAAAATTGGTGTGATGTTCGGTAACCCTGAAACAACAACAGGTGGTAATGCATTGAAATTTTATGCTTCTCAACGATTAGACATTCGTCGTTCTGGTGGTGCAATCAAGGATAGAGAAGGTAAAGTAATTGGAAATCACGTGAAAGTGAAAGTTGTCAAAAATAAATTGGCTCCTCCATTCCAAATTGCAGAATTTGACATCATGTATGGAGAAGGAATCTCTAAAAGCGGTGAAATCGTAGATTTAGGGACAGAATTTGACATTCTATCTAAAAGTGGTGCATGGTATGGCTACGGCGAAGGCAAGATTGCTCAAGGTCGTGAAGCAGCAAAACAATTTATGTTGGATAACCCAGAAGTTGCTGATGAAATTGAAGCTAAAATACGTGCTAAATTAACAGGCGTAGAAGAAGAAAATACAGAAGTAGAAGTTGCAGATGCAGACGCATAGTCTGTTGCTGACAAATAGATAATTAGGTATTAAATTACTGATTATTACAATAATAAAGTAAATGCTCCTTGACAATACGTTGAGGAGCATTTTTTATTTGATTTATTTGATTTAATTATTTATGATTCCTTAGCGATTACTTTGTTGATTTTTATGAGAAATGTAGTATTTTAAAAGAAAAACTTATTGCGTTTTAAATCCTACGATCATTATATGTTTTATAAAATACTTTTAGTTGTCTTTCTGCTGACCAATTTTTTGATAAACTCTTTTGGACAAGCAAATGTTGCTCTAATTCTAGAAAAAGAAGGGATGGCTGGTTTGGAAAAACTAGTCGAACAAAAAAAATCTTATAAATTGGAAGCACAAGATTTTTTTCAAATCTACTTGTTTTTTAAGCAATCAGATTACAATGGGAAAAATAAAATATATGACATTTTGGGACAAGCGCTCTTTAGTCATTGTTTGAGTCTCTCTTCTTATTTGGAAATAATCGAACCCAAAGAATCAGAACAAAGCTTTATTGTGTTAGAAGATTATCGAGAACAGCTAAAACAAAACGAAAAGTGGAAGCAGTGGGGGGGGATAACAATGATTTTGGCAAAGAATTCTTATTATAATAAAGAAGCCTATGCCCGTAGTGGTCAATATTATGATGAATTGATGTCTGTTTGGGATAAAATGGAGCAAAAAGAGCAAAAAAAGTATGCTGTATTAGCAGGAAACCATTTTATGGGGCTGGAGCAAAATTTTGAAAAGGCGGCAGCATATTATCTAAAAGTGATTCATTCGGAGGGCTTTGATGAGCAGCAAAAATGGACTGTTTATGGTAATTTATCAGAGTTGTATTTGCGGAAAAAAGACCTAAATAGGGCTTTGGAATACGGAAGCAAAATCTTAGTATCTAAAAATACAGATCGAATATTATATTTGCAACAATTGACTCGTTCTGGAAATATCCACAAAGAATTAGGCGATTATCTAGCGGCAGAAAAATGCTTTTTAGAAGCCAAAGACTTATTA
>CALDEP010000455.1 GCA_937942475.1 uncultured Aureispira sp. | reverse complement strand
AGCAGTGCTTTTTGGGTAATTGCGAATAGCAATGCTACTCAGTTTGCTTATTCTAATGATGATGATTGTAATTGTAATAAAGCAAACGATCGTTTACGATCTCCTGTATTTAGTTTGGTTGGCGCTTATACTTCGGCAACTTTAACGTTTGACCATGCCTTTGCCGATTTGCAAACAGAAACGGCAGATGTACAAGTCTCAACGGGAGGAGGGTATACGACTATTGCAACCTTAACAAATACAAGTGCTGTAACAGGTGGTGGTGTCGCAACAACGCCTTGGGTAGATGGCGTAACCGTAGATTTAACGCCTTATATTGGTCAAGCAACCGTTCAATTTAGATTTAGATATAATGATGATGGAGGCTGGTTTTATGGTTTAGCAATTGATAATGTGACGGTAACCGCAGATGCGCCTGCAAGCATTCAAGTAACGGACAATACAGCTTCTCCTCAAAATATTCCTGTGCGAGGAATGGAGACGGTACATTATTACGATTTGCTTAGCAATGATGTAATGGGAACCATTCAAAACTTATCAGCTTGGGATTATCAATGTACTCAAGTAGAAGTGGATAGAGATGCGGCTTCAGCAGGTGGAAGTACAGCCCCATTTTGGGACAATGATCCAGCCAGCGCTTTAGCGGCTAAAACTTTCTTTGTTGCTCCTACTAATAATACCCCAACAGGTTCTTATACCATTACTTTGTATTATACAGAGGCGGAAATTGCCGCTTGGGAAACTGCAACAGGGAAAAATCGTAGTGCCTTGAAAATTATAAAAGTATCCAACACCCCTATATCAAGCGTGAATGCTGGAAATCATACAGCTTATACGATTGAGCAAGAGCCTGCTGTATTAGGAACCTTTGGTGCAGACATCACTTTAACGGCAACCTTTAATACTGGTTTTTCTGGATTTGGAATTGGTGCTCCTAATCCTCCAGTTGTTTTATTGCCAATGGATTTGATGAATTTTGAAGCAAAACGTGTTGAAAAAGACGTTGACTTAAACTGGACGACTCAAAATGAAGTGAATGTAGATTACTATACCTTGGAAAAATCAAGTGATGGCGTGCAGTTTGACGTTATTAATGAGCAGCAAGCAAAAGGCAATGGTCGTTCCAATGATAACGCTTATAATTACTTGGATGCTAGACCTTATGTAGGGATTAATTATTACAGACTAGGGCAAGTAGCTACAGATGGAACACAAACTTATTCTAGAATTGTGGCGATTAATTTTGAAGAAAAACCACAGCCTGTTATCACACTAGCACCCAATCCTGCGCACAATAATCTAAGCGTAGATTATACCACTTCTGAGGAAGGCGCCATTAGCATTGAGGTCTATGATGTGATTGGGCAATTGATGTCTAATTCTACGAATTTGCCAGTAGAAAAAGGAGCGAATACGATCTTATTAAATGTAAAAGAATATCCAAATGGTGTTTATGTTTTGCGTGTCAAACAAGGAGGACAAGCAACGACGCGTCGTTTTGTGAAAGATTAAATCAATTGAAGTTGATCTGTTTAAGAAATAGGTATTCTAACGAGTGTTAGGATACCTTTTCTTTGTTCAGTAACAAGTTTTGTGGTCATAACAAAAGAGGCACCTTTATCCGACTATATGAGTCGTACGTTTTAAGTAGAAAGTAGTGTGTGTTGTTTTGATAATAAACGACTTACGACTTTCTACTTAAAACTTATATCCCAATTCATAGCCTTAAAAAGGATTCTAAACCTTAAATACTCACAAAACTTAGGATTGAGCCCCTTTTTTTGTTTTTATAAATAGACAATTTCTTATTTCTCACGCAACAACTCCTCACAAGAAACAAGTACCTGCCTATCCTCGTCTTTCCAACGTTCTGGATAATAGAACTCAACGTAGCCTTGGTGTTTGTTAGAACAAGCACAGAACTCCTTTGCAACGGCACGATAAACTCGGTCTGAAGCAAAGGGAGGAATATTTAAATCTTCAACTCCCCAATCATCTAGAGACAAAATACTTTCTGTTTTAGATTTGAATAAGAGCTTGTCATATAATTTGGGAGGAACACAATCCACTCTTCCGTCATCGTGAATAATTAAATCACATTCCATAGACGTTCCAGAATACATTCCTAATGCTAAACAATGTGGAATCAATTGAAAGAAATCGAAAAAAGGAAGCAGTCCAAAAAGGGCTACTATAAAAAGATTAGGACGTGCTTTTTTAGGATCAGAAGCCGTTGTTTCTGTTGATTCTTGTTTCCAAAACAAGGCAAAAAGCAAAGCAATCATCGCTACATTCCAAGGATAAACAACGCTATTCCAGTTGTCTTTAATCAGCAAGGCTAAGATACCAAGGTGTAGAAAGGTTCCTAATAGAACGCCTACTTTTTGTGTTTTTGGTAATAACAAAAGCAGTCCAATGAGCATTTCAAACAAACCCACTCCATAACCTAATGTAGGATATTCAGCCAGCCACTTTGTCGCCTCAAAAACCTTGATCAGCCAAGGATAAACATCGGTAATAAATTGAATGTTAAGCTTCTGTGCGCCTGTCCAAAAGTAGACCATTGCCATGATAAATTGCAAGCTAATTAAGGCTCTATCAGGCTGCTTTCGCCATAAATTCCAAGTAATCATCCCCAACAAAGCAGTATAAATATAAACCCAAGCTTGAAAACGATTGATGTCTTCCAATATTAATAAAGACAAACAACCTAAACCAATTCCAAGCGCCTGTTTTCGCCATTTGGCAGCAAAGCCAGCATAAGCAAAACTGCCTAAAAAGCAGCCACTAAGTAGGCTTGTGATGATCCTTCCTAAATTAAAATCTAAAAAAGAAAATAGCGGCACAGTAGGGTAGGAACGGTTGTAGGGAAACCATAGATTAACAGACAAAAGAATCTGAGCAAGAAATGCTGCTAGAATAATTCGAATGACCCAAGTTGTTGCCTTGGAATGGAAGGTGGTTTCAGAAGCTAAAGCAGTTGTCATAAACAAAATTAAGCAAGGTCTAGATGTTGAATAATATCAGGTGCAATATTAGTATTTAAGGTACCTTTTTTATTTAGAATATCAACAAAAATGACTTTGCAATAATGTGGAACCGCTTTACCTTGTATCAAAATCGGTTGTGCATAGGCTTCACTTCTTTGTGCCAAACCAAAGACATTGGGATAAATTAAGAGACTTTTACTTGCCTCAAAATTATGATTATAAGCATACATCTGCCGCAAATCTTGGTCAGAAGGAGCAGGGCGTTTTAAGATTTTCCACTTGGTATCTAGAATATAATTCTTTCCCTCGTGGCTCAGCCAAATATCTGGACGAAGGTTTCGATTTGCCCAAAAGCGCTTAGAAGCTTGTGCTTGTATGCGCCAAGTTTTATCCAATGTTTTCTTGAGTTGTTGCTGAATGTATTGCTCAAACAATTGATTCATATCAAATAAAATCGCCAAAACAGGGCAATTCCCTAGCCGAATGTCTGGGCTATATTGAAGGGTAATCATTCGAGCCAAATCCAAAGCAGCATGGTATTTACGAAACTTTGGAGCTTTGTACAAATTCACATACAAAGCCTCTGTAACAACAATATCTTGTTGTTTTGGAAAAGCTTTAATTAAGTATTGAAGCTTCTTTTTTAGGCTGTGGCTAATCCAAAATTGTGCTACAATTTTCAAGGCTTTATACAAGACCTGATGAATGGGATGTTGATAATCGTAGGTTTGATGGCTGGTGTAAATTTGCTGTGGTCTTGTTAAGTTTTTTTGCAACTGCTTGGCAAAGTTGATTTGCCCTTTCCAATTGGGGGCATTTTGAGTTTGTTTGCGATAGTTTTTTTGCAATCCTTGTGCTAATAACTGTTCCACTTCTTGTACAAACAACTCAATATAAAGCCAAAGTAAGGGACTTGTTTTTAATTGCAAAGGCGCTTTTGTTAAGGCATCTATTTTGATGAATTGGCAAGCGTGCAATAGCTCCAACAATACTTTTTGCCAGTTCTGGGAGCTATGGTCGTGTTGGTCTGTTTTGGGCAAAATTTCAATTGTCAATTCTCCCACTTGCAAGACGCCAACATATTGGCGAAAACGAACGCCTTTGTGCAAAAGACTAAAATACTTTTGCTCATGTTGCTCGTTGAAATAAGCGAGGGCATCAAATTGTTGTGCCGTCAATTGTTCCTGATCGACTCGTAGTACTTGGTGTTCAAAAACTTGTAGGTAAGTACTGTTTTTCATGGAGCAAATCTTGCTTTTTTTGTTAAGAAGAAGTTGTAGTGTTTTGCTAAGGTAATAACTATTTTATGCTAATCAAAAATTGTTTGTTTTTGTGTCTTGCCCTTGCGTAAATGGTGACGAAGCGATGCTTCTTATACGGTATGCTGGGCATCTTATTTCTATCAATGGGGCGAAGCTAAGGCTCCTGTCCCAATGGGCTATCTCGGATAAAAAAAACTAAACTTTTGACTTGCAAAAGTTTAGTTCAGTTTTATTAGAAGATACAAAACAGCTGCATCAAACAAAGGGTATCTTTTACAAGCATCTTATTTATGAGAAATAACAATCTTTTTTGAAAGTATTTCTTCACCAGTATTGACTCTTAAAACATACAAGCCATTTTGAAATTGGCTAGTCGCTATTTCTATGTTTTTTGAAGAAATCTCCCCAAAATAAGAGCTGTATACTTTCTTGCCTGTTAAATCAAAAATTTCAACAGTCGTCTCCATTTCCCTATTGAATTCCAATTCAATAAATACTTTGTCACTTGCAGGGTTGGGGAATAGGTTGAAATAATTCACATTAGAAATATTTTCTTGACTAGTAATATATCTAGTGACAGCAACATCATCTATATAATAATAGGCTAAATTTCCATCATTATGAGATCCTCCAGCGGGAGCGTATGTTGTATTGTTATCATCCTCAAAATTGCCTATAATAAAATGTTCCTCTCCACCTTGAGCAGTATACGTCCATTCTATTTTTTGCCAAGTGCTAGTATTATCCAATTGAAGCGAATCAATCGAAACTTGTGGTGTGATCGGTAAAAAGCTTATGTTAGGAGGTGGCTGATTCAGTACAGCTGTTAATGTATCTGAAAAAAATACCCCTATATTTGAGATCGAATAATAAGAGTTCTCACTTAATGAAATCCAAAAAGAAACTTCATAAGATTCCCCCGCTTGGAGAGGGCTGGAGAAATTACCTTGAAGGTATTCTCTAAAGTCTGGATAGGATTCATAGTAAGCTACAAATCCAACATATCCCACTCCCGTTCTTGCATTTTGGTAGCCCCAGTTATTCGATGGAACTTGAACAAGATTTGATAAACTACAAGCATTAAATAGATCTGGGGTAGAATAACTTACTGTTATGATTGGATTTGACCAGAATTCAGCAGAGTCTATTTGTGCGACAGAAGTCGGGCAAAAAGTAATATCTTCAAAACTAGGGTTTTGAACCAAGTTTTGACCAATTGTGGTATAAGCCGTTGTGAATGTTATTAATAGCGTAATGATAATAATGTGATATTTCATGAGTTTTTTTTATTAATTGGGTTTTTTAGTCTAATAATACTTAGCTACGCAGCTAAGTGTTGTCTAATATAACTAAAAAAAAAGAATTTATAGTTTATCTTTTATCTATTTGTGTTTGCGCATGGAATAAAGTACGCAGGCAGTACCCTTATATATTTGCTATCTTGATCAATAAATAGATTCTAGCTAATGCTGCAATCAAAACTCGGCAGAGGTATGGAGCTTCCACTAATTTTATCATGTTGATGTAGGTGATATTAGAAGACAGCTTGTCTAGTATTAAGCGTTTTATACCTATTTAACTTATGTTAGGCAGCTCTCATAAGTAATTAGGATGGTCGTTTTTTTTATAATTAGGAAAAATTATAAGCATTTTCTTGCTATTTCTGCTGCTTACACGTTTGTAAGAGAAAGACCTTTATTAAAAAATCCAAAGACCATGAAACACACCAACTTTCTAATTCTAATACTCGTTTTCTGCTATTTACAAGGACAAGCTTCGCCTAATAAAGCAGCGTTCATCACCTACAAGCACCTTACAGGGCTTACTTACGAGGCTTCTATTATAACCTACACCCAAATTAGCAGCTCAATAGACCGAACAGCTTTAAATATAAAATGGGGCGATGGAAACACAGAACTTATTACAAGAACCAGCCAAGAAGTAATTGAAGTTGACTTAAAAAAGAATGTTTATACCCAAACACACACTTATACTAATCATGGGATTTACAGCATTTCCATGCAAGATTCTACCCGAATGCCCAATATTCTAAACATCAATGGTGGCAACTCAGATGGCTTTCCTTTTTATGTAGCCGCTCAATTGACAATTCCGAATGTAAATGCCTACAATAATTCCATCCAACTGTTGAGTCATCCGATCCTAAGCGCCCAAGTTGGAGAAAGGTTTAGTTATACTCCAACGGCTTATGATGTGGATGGAGATATTCTCAGCTATGAACTCGTCACGCCTCAAGTAAATCATAACACGGCTGTTTCTGCTTATCAGCTAATAACAGATGTTTCGCCTGGATCAAATAATATTTACTCTTTTAATTCCAAAACAGGGACGCTTACTTGGGATGCACCACAACAAGCAGGATGGTATAACTTGACGCTAAAAATATCAGAATGTCGAAATGGGGCAATCGTAGGGGCTACCTTGGTGGATTATCTAATTAGAGTTGACTTTTCCTTAAATGCAGCCTTTTATAATGAACTTTCGGCTACTCCAAACGACACCATTGCTCCAAATGATAGCATTCAAATTAGTCTTAATTATAGTAATAATCAAGCAGATTCCATCCATTTGATGGCTTATAGTGAATGTTTAATCAATGGCAATCTAGCTACTGTTAGCCTCGATTCTGTGTCTACCAATTATCTAGGAAAAACCTTTCAATGGATTCCAACTACCTTGAATGCCAGATGTGCGCCTTATGTGATAACACTAAGAGGGACTACGTTTTTGAACAATGAACAATTTAGTGTTGATAGAACCTATCTATATTATGTTCGAGATGCCAGCACTACTTATTGTGACACGGTTTGTAATGGTTCTACGCCTATCAATTTGATTAAAGAAGGCCCTCTAATTGCTGTACAAACGGCTCCAAATCCCTTTAGTTCTCAAACTACTATTCAGTTGTTAAATGATTCAGATGACGCTGTTTATAGCTTTTCATTGTTTAATGTTTGGGGACAACGAGTTCGGTATATTTCGTCGATCCTTGATCGAGAAATTATTCTAGATAGGAGAGCATTACCTGTTGGGGTTTATGTTTATAAAATAGAGAATGATTCTAATGGAATGGCTACTGGCAAATTGATTGTTGTGGATTGATAGGCTAATATTCAAGGTCATAGATGTCAATACTATCGCCTTTAGAGCGGCTTACGTAGTAGTCTATTTCTCGAATTAATCGACGGTTTTTGTCATAATGATGCCTTTGAATAAAGGGGTATTCTTTTCCCTCTTTATCTTCAAAGTACCATATAGTGTTGTATGTATTTTCAAAATTTAGCTTGTAGCTTAATCCATATTTTGCAAGTACAGACAAAATTTTAAAAGTGTCTATACTTTTTGCTAAGGCTTTTTTGATTAATTGTTGTTGTTGTGTAGAAAGGATCGAATCAAGGTTTTCAAGGTTTTCAATGGTTTTATCAACGCGTAAATTTATTTTGGTGGTATCTAATGCGATTTTTAGACCTTTGGCGACAACCTTATCTTCTTCATAAGGTGTAAATTGATAAAAAACAGTATGATTCTCCAAGGCTTTTCCGTAAGTGGCATAGCCACAATCGGCACTTAATAAAACACAGCTATCCTCTAATAGTGTTTGATAAGAAACATCAAAGAATTCATCAAAAGGATTATAACTAGGATTAGTTCTTTGACAAGCACTGAAGGCGATTAACAAGAGTATAAAATAAATAAATGGTTTTAGCATCTTAACATTTTATTAAATAGAAGTTGTTTAGAATTAAGGATTTTTAATAATATGTTTTTTACTTAGAAATATATACCTCATTTTACAAAGGGCATCGCCCTGACACTATTATTAAAAAAACAAACAAAATGCTAAAAGGGCATCGCCCTGACACCATTTTTAAAAAAATAAAAGGAGCATTGCTTCGACACCCTTATCCGAAAAAAACATCTGAATATAAAATAATGAATACCTACTCTTCTTATCTTGATACGGTATGAATGGTGACGAAGCGATGCTTCTTATAGGGTATGTTGGACATTCTATTTTCTATCAATGGAGGCGAAGCTAAGGCTCCTATTCCAATTAGGTGTTGCTGATTAAAAATAGCCAATAAAATTTAATAAGTATGGTGTAAAATCTGTTATTAAAGAGGGTATAGGTCTTTTTTTACATACACACACATACAACAACAAGCCCCGTTAAAAAGCCTCCGCAGGACTCACCTCATTCAAATAAAAGCAAGCATCCCATTCCGACAGCTTCATTTTTATCTCATAATCATTCTCCCGAAGCAGCGTATTTTCTTTGAACCAAGAATGTGTTGTAGAAGGCGTATTTTTCAAATTTAGATAATAATCATTGGCAGAAATAGCCTGCATGACCCCTTCGATACTACCATTGGGTGGAGCAGGAATGGTGTCCGCAAAACGATTGGCGGCAACTTGCCAATCATTCCAAAAATGCCCGCCACCATAAACCATTCCTATCGCATACAAATCCTCCTTCAAATCTTGTTTTAGCAATTGCCCCATTGGCGTAAAATGACCGTACATTTCGTTTTGATATTGCGATTCTGTTTTGGTATGAATGACGTGATTGATGACAATTATTTTTGCATCTGCCTTGGTTGATAAGACCCATTGGATATTTTTCGCCATCGCTATTTCCCGACCATTTAAGCCAACATATTTACTATGCTTGTTAACCGTATCTTGTGCATCTTCATAATTTCGATAATAATTTTCCGCCATAGCCATCGACTTTACACATTGCGAAATCCATTGATACTCTTTTTGATTACTTTTTGAAATATAGAGCGTTTTATTGGTATCGAAAATATCCATCAAATCGCTTAAAATTAAGGCTAGCTTATTTTTTTGTGCCGTGCTTAATTTAACCGTGTAATAATAGGCGGCATAGGGTTTCATTAGCTTGAAATAAGGCGCCATATCTTTTTGTAATGCCTTAGAAGTTGGAGCGTCTACAGAATCTATATAAGCAAAGATTTGTTGAAAAGGAAACTCCCAGTCAACATAAAATCCGCCAATATCAGCCCCAATATAATCTACTTTAGGATTATTGAATAGATTGTGTGCTCTTAATAACTCTATCGTTTTTCTCCCCATTTTCCATTCATAATACATGCTGTTGATGCTGCGTTCCCACAAATTGGGAATGGTATCTTTTCCATGAATATAGTCGTTCATGTAGGCTGATTCAGGAAAACCGCTTTCGGTAACAACTGTATTAAAGCCCTTGTGTGTAATGAGATAGGGAATAATTTGAGCTTGCAATTGCAACATCTCTTCACAGTTGTGGAATCCTTCGCTCAATAGAACCACTTTTGAATCTGCAATATTTTCGGCAATGGAACGAAGAATACTATCGGGAATAGGATTATTTTTAATGTCAAAAGGAAGGGCATTGGCTTTTCCCCATTCGATAAAGGATGCTTTCGCATTTAGTGGAGGAGCTTTTTTGTTGTCAGCTAAAGTATTGGATTTGTTATTGGTACATCCTCCCAGAATAGTGACGAATAAAAGGAATGCAAAGATTGATTTGGAACGATACATGGATGCGTTTTAATTTTGAGGTGATTGTATGAGATAATAAATGAATGTAAAATTTTCTTGACTATTTGTTATATATTATAATTATCAATAAAAAATTGAAAGAACAAAAAAAAACCAAGCAATGATCGCTTGATGTTTCTTTAATGAAGAGAACGTGGTTTAGATTTTTATACTAAATTATAACTGAAACCTAAACAGATTTGAAGCTTTAATAGTTTGATTAATAAGTAAAAAATAAATTTATTTATAAATATTTTGATAAGCTTCTTTGGTCAGAGGGAAGTCTTTGATGGTGTAAATGGGTTTGTCCCAAGCACGATCAAGCCCTTCGTAATCAAAATCGGCAAAACGATTGTATTCCACTTTTTTGATGCGTAGAAAATCTTTGCCCAAGAGCAAGCCAATTTTTCCAAAATCGCCATAGAAATATTCTAAAAGCAAAGGAATAATTTGTGTTTTGAAAAGCTCTTGCAATTCGTTGAGCGTCCCAATATTCATAAAATAAGAATGCCCAATTAAATGATGGTCATCTAACAAAATACCAATACGCTCATTGATTTTTTGATGCATCAATCGAAGATTAATACCCTCCATATCTTCACTCAATAATATAGAATCGGGCAACATTTCTATGAATGAAAAACGACGTCTCAAAGCCATATCCAATTGCTCCACACTACGATCTGTGGTGTTCATCGTCGCAATTAAATACAAGTTGGGCGGCAAGGAAAAGAGTGTTTTAGAGTAGGGAAGTTGTACTTTCAAAGCATTGAGCATTTGCAAGCGTTTGTCCTCTTCTAACAAAGTGATTAATTCTCCAAAAATATTGGCGACATTTCCACGATTTAGCTCGTCAATGACCAAAACAAAAGTTTTGTCGGGCTCTTGTAAGGCGCTATTGCTTAGGTTTTTAAGGATGCCGTTTTGTATCTTGTATTGTACTTGATTGTCTATAACAACAGGCTTAATTCCTTCTACAAAATCTTCGTAAGACATCGCTTGATGAAAGGTAGTAAAGACTACTTGACCACTGCTTAAATAAGCATCCAAACGTTTTTGAATGGTGTTGGCATCCATTTGTTGTACCAAAGTCCAAGATTTGTTCTCAACAATCGCAATCGCTCTTCGAATACTCTCAAAGGTTTTTCCTGTTCCTGGAGGACCATAGAGAATTTGATTGAGTGGAAACTTGGTATTAGACGCTATTTTATAGCCATTAGAAGGCTCTGTAATCTGTTGGTGTGTAATTTCAGCATAATAAATATCCTCGTCCGTATATTTCCATAAGTTTTGAATGCTAGGCGCATACAAAAGCAATTTAATGAGGTAAGTATAATTATTAAAACTAGTAGCAGAAAGATCAAACTTATTAAAATAGCTGACCAATTGCAAGGTAAACAAATTAGGTTGGTAGGTGGTGTCCAATAAATGATTGGCAATTTGCCCTTGATGTTTTAGGGATAAAATGGGCGTATGCTCTTCTGGATGCACCAAATACAAGAGAGCATTTTTAATGTTGGGCGTACTGATCGCCTCCAAACTATTTCCAGCCTGTTTGTACTGCACCAATTGCTGAATCCATAAATTTTGTCGAATGCCCGTATTGGCAATGCAACGTTTGTCTTGATAATCGTTCCAGGCTTGTTTTGCGGTTGCTTTTTCGTCCAAATAAGCAATTAATTTTCCTAATAATAAGGCAAAATTAGCATAAGCTTCTTTGGAATGAATGGACTGCACAAAGCTGTCGTAACGACCATTAAATTGTTGATAATCGTCTAGGAATTTTTGGTAAACTTCCAAAGGAAGGGAAAACGCTTGAAAGGCTGTTAAGGCTTCTCTTGCTTTTTGAAACCAAAAATTATTGGCTTGTTGTACTTTTAGAATTTCCAGATCTTCTGTTAGCAACTGCTGAATCGCTTTTGGAAGAATGGTCAAGTATTTATCTTTATTATCAACATCTTTTAACAACTCATTGTAAACAAACATATCCATTGCCGCTCGGTAAATCCACCGATTATTTGAATTTCGATGTGGTGTTTTTTTGGAAGCCTGCTGTGCGAGCAATCGAATCGCTGCTATCCAAACTTGGATAATTTTTTGATTGCATAGAATTGGCTTGGACAACTGAAATTGAGCCATTCCTGCACTTGCTTTGCCAATTTTTTGTTCGCTTGGCTGAAAGTTTTGCGTATTGGGAAGTTCTCCTTGATCTTTGGAGAGACAGCATAATTCTATATAATGCTTGCGTTCTCGAACTTGGTGTATAAGAATGGGGCAGCCATTAAGTTGTACATAAAGTGCATTGTTATCATGATGAATAAAACACAATAAATTAGTAGCATCTTCTTTGATTTGAACTTGCTCAAAGGCACTTTTTAGCAATTTTAAGAAATGCCCAACCAGTTGGGTATTCGGAAACTGCTTAAAGTATTGTATTAATTGTGTTTTTGAATTCACGTTCTAGTAGAGTGTTAAAGAAGCGAGCTGTCTGATGTTTTTTTTTACCAAGAAAGCTGAGCAAAATAGTCATTTTAAATGCGATAATTTTTGTACAATTACTTATTATCTGATGTTACGCAAGAAAATGATTAGGTCTAAAAAAAGACCAATATATAGTTAGTAACTTGTTCTTAATGTTTAATGCTGAATTTTTAATGTTGAATGATTTATAACATCACAGACATTAAAAATTCAGCATTAAAAATTAAACATTAAAGAGTGCTTAAATAAGCAAAGAACAGTTTTAATACTAATAGAAAAAAGGTTTTTGC
>CALDEP010000454.1 GCA_937942475.1 uncultured Aureispira sp. | reverse complement strand
AGCTTATACGCCTTTAGATGATATTACTGATAATTTTGTGGATGGAAATAAGGATCGGGAGTATATTACTACTACTTATAAGCATAAGACTTTAGAAGATGATCAATTAACTGACGACCAAGGCGTAAATCCAGAAGATGTCGATCAAGGAGCTTTAGCTGACTGTTATTTTCTATCTAGCGCTGCTTCCTTAGCTCAATTTTCTCCTGAAACTATTTATGGTGGAGAGGATGCAATCATCCAAGGTCCTAATGATAAAGGAGAATATACGGTAAAACTATACATACCAGATGGCAAAAATGGAACTCAAAGAGTTAGTCTACAGGTGAAACCTACTTTTTTAACAAAAACTGTCATTAATGAATATTTAAAACAATCAGATCAAGAAGATCCATCTAGAGTTTTGGCGCAATCAAGTAAACAAAAAGAAATCTGGCCACAATTACTAGAAAAAGCATTGGCTGAGCTAGAGGGTTCTTATAGTGAGATCACAGGAAAGAAAAAACAAATCCCTTTAAGGGGCAGTGAGATACTAACAGGTAAAAAGGCGAATTACTATAAAATAAATGAAGGTATAGAGGCTCCTATTAATGACTTAATAGAGCTATACCAAACCACAGATAAAATTCCTATGACTCAATTTGGCACTAAATTGAATTTAAAACCTACCAAAGAAGAAACAGAAACAGAAACAGAAAAAAAACTTCCAAAACCTGCTTCTGGAGAAGCTTATATTTTATATAAAGATAGAATTCGACTTTATGCCAATCACCTTTATTACTTAAAAGATATTTCGAATACTACTAAAGGAGCAGAAACATTTCTCTTACAAAACCCACACAATGATACAGATGGCTGGTTAGAAAAACATGGTGGTTCAGAAATTACGATTGATCGAAATGAATTAGAAAAATATTTTAGAAATATTATCATCACACCGTAAACTCAAAAATCAGAATCCTTATCCCAGTCGAAAATAACATCTATGTACAAAATTATCGTAATTGTATTTTGCAGCAGCTTACTACTCTTCAACAGTTGTTCGCCCAAACCCTTTATTGTGGAAGGTCGACATCTAAAAGTACTCCCCGACTCTGTTTTTGCGAAAAAGAACTTGCGCTATTTAAAAATCAAAGATACCAATATTGATTCTTTGCCAGAGAGAATTGGAGAACTAAAGCAACTTAGAACGCTTGATTGTTATAATAATTCTATTAAATTTATACCTAGCGTAATAGGAGAATTACCTAAACTTGTAAGCCTATCTTTAATTTATAATGGATTAGATACTTTACCTAATAATATTGGTCAATTAAAGCATTTAAAAAGCTTAGGGCTTAGAAGTAATAGACTAAAATATATCCCCTCTTTTATAAAAGAATTACCCCAACTAGAATTTATATCTATTGGACAAAACCCAATCCACTATTCATCTACTTCTCTTTTATGGAGTTTGCAAAATTTAAAAGGCCTATTTATCTTCAACAATTACTTAGACTCTCTACCTAAGGAAATTAACCATTTAAAGCAACTGACAACTTTAGACTTATCCATGAATCACTTTGGAGATGATGTAATAAAAGTGTTAAACCCTGATTCTTTACAAAACTTAAGTGTATTAAACTTAAGCGAAAATGGGATTCGTACCTTTCCCGATCATTTGTGTCAATTTAATAAGTTATGTACTTTAAATTTAGAGAAGAATTACATCCTATCTATTTCAAATAACATCAAAAATTTAAAAGATTTAAAATACCTAAACCTTAGTAATAACGCTATAAAAAAACTGCCTGCCAATATTATTAAGCTAAAAAAACTAAAAACTCTTTACCTAGATAATACTAATATCAAGGAACTTCCTCCAAGTATTGAGCAATTAAAAAATCTTCAAAGACTTAGCATAGGCAATACCTATATCACTCAATTAGACAAGCATTTTTTTCGACTTAAAAAACTAAGATACCTCAGTTTGAGAGGTCTCTCTATTTCAGAATTACCCAAAGAAATTAGACAATTAAAAAACTTAAAAACCCTTATTTTATCAGATACAAAACTAACAAGTTTACCCAAAGAAATTTGTCAACTTAAAAAATTAGAAACGTTATACCTTGATGGTTCCTCTATTAAAAAACTGCCTATTTTTTTACATCAACTACCCAACTTAAAAGAAGTTTGGATTTCTAGGAAGCAAGCCAATTTAAATCGAGAAATACGCCATCTCATTGATTACCCTGTTTTTGTTAGAGATGCTAATCCCGAGATCTTTTAAGCGGTCAAAACACGCCCTATGTACAAAATTATAGTAATTTTATGGTTTAGTTCCTTACTCCTATTGAATAGTTGTTCGCCCAAACCCTTTATTGTGGAAGGTCGACATCTAAAAGTACTCCCCGACTCTGTTTTTGCGAAAAAGAACTTGCGCTATTTAAAAATTACAGATACCAATATTGATTCTTTACCAGAAAAAATTGGGGCACTAAAACAGCTTAGAACGCTTTATTCTTATGATAATGCTCTTAAATATATTCCGAGTACTATAAAAGAACTAACAAAATTAAAAGCACTAGTACTTTTTGGTCTTCCAATAGATACTTTACCTATAGAAATCGGAGAATTAAAGCAATTAGAAACACTAGTGATTGCTAGAAATAGAATAAAATATCTTCCTTTTTTTTTAAAAAAACTTCCTAAATTAAAAATATTAAACATAAATGATAACAGGATTCGAGAACTCTCTTCTAAGTCTTTAATTTGGGAATTAACTAATATAGAAAAAATATATGCAAGAGGGAATAAACTATACTCTTTACCTAAAAAAATTAATAGCCTAAAAAAATTAAAATCATTGGGTCTATCTAGAAATTACCTCGAAGAGGATTTCATAGAGATGCTAAACCCTGATTCTTTACAAAATTTAAATACACTGTATCTTGATAAAAATCGCATCCATACCATTTCTTCGCATTTATGTCAATTTACAAAATTACAGACCTTAAACTTAGCAGAAAATTTCATCACTACTATTTCCGACAGTATTGGTCATTTAAAAAAGTTAGAATTTTTATACCTTAATGGCAATCCCTCTTTAGTTAAGCTTCCTTCAAGTGTTGGGCAGTTAAAGAACCTAACCTTTCTTGATATTAGCCATACTAGCCTCAAGGAGCTTCCTTCTAGTATTTCTCAATTAAAAAAACTAGAAAATATTTACATCAACAATACTAATATAAAAAAACTTCCTTCTAATATTTGGAAACTCAGAAAACTGCAAACATTTGGGCTTGCTAAAACTTATATTACTCAACTAGACAAGCATTTTTTTCGACTTAAAAAATTAAGATACCTCAATCTGAGAGGTCTCTCTATTTCAGAATTACCCAAAGAAATTAGACAATTAAAAAACTTAAGAACCCTTATTCTATCAGATACAAAACTAACAAGCTTACCCAAAGAAATTGGTCAACTTAAAAAATTAGAAAAGTTATGTATTGATGGTTCTTCTATTAAAAAACTGCCTAATTTTTTACATAAATTACCCAACTTAAAAGAAGTTTGGATTTCTAGGAAGCAAGCCAATTTAAATCGAAAAATACGCCATCTCATTGATTACCCTGTTTTTGTTAGGGATGCTAATCCCGAGCTCTTTTAAGCGATCAAAACATGCACTGTGTCTCGTCTTAGGCAATTTACAAAAAATAACTATTTCAAATTTTGTAGAAAAATTTGTTGATTATAAAAGAGCGAAGATTTGTCATTTATAACTTTGATGTCAAAAAAGCATTTCTTTGAAAGGAAGCGATTGGTAGATGCTCAAAACGCAGAACCTTTCAAATTCAATCCTGTACGCTCCTCCAAATCAAACATCAAATTCATATTTTGTATCGCCTGACCTGCGGCTCCTTTTATTAAATTATCAAGTACGGTTGTCACCAACAATTTACCTTCATGTACTTGTAATTGCAGGATACATTTATTGGTATTAATAACTTGCTTTAAATCAATTGTTTCCTTTGAAATAAGTACAAAAGAATGCGCCTCATAAAATGCATTATATAAAGTCCATGCATCCGCTACACTCCCTTCAAACCTAGTATAGGCAGTCACAAATATACCTCGACTAAAATTGCCTCGAATAGGAATAAAATGCAATTCAGGTAAGCTCTCTTGCATTCCTTGCGTCAATCCTTGCTTAATTTCTGCTAAATGCTGATGCTCAAAAGGCTTATAAATAGAAACATTATTGTCTACCCAGCTAAAATGAGTACTAAATCGAGGACGTTGCCCTGCTCCTGTTGTCCCAATTAAGCCATTGATATGCACTTCTTTTTGTAATAATTGCTCTTTTGCCAAGGGTAACAAAGACAACTGTATCGCTGTTGCAAAGCAACCTGGATTGGCGATGTGCTTTGCTTCTTGTATCGATTTTTTATTCAGTTCGGGTAAACCATATACAAAATCATGCTTAGGGTCGGCAATACGAAAATCTTGACTGAGCGCAATAATTTTAGTGTTAGAATTTCTAAAGTCATATTTTGCCAAAAAAGGAGCAGAATTTCCATGCCCAGAACAAAGGAACAATAAATCAATGTCTTCTTTGATCTCATCTGTAAAAATCAAATCGCAATCTCCTAACAAATCCTTATGAATGGCATGAATCGGTTTATTTGCTTGACTATTAGAATAAATCCACTCGATCTTCACCATTGGGTGATGCATCAACAAACGAATTAATTCCCCCGCAGTATAGCCTCCGCCTCCTACGATTCCTATTTTGATGTGCATAGTTTTCTTCTTTATAATCTTATTCTATACTGCCTACATTTCCAATCACCCAAAAGTCATGTGGTTTCAAGGCATCATCTGTTGAGCGATGTAAAACTTTTTGGGCATTAAATGGAATTTTTGCTTTCTTAAAGGCTGCTTGAAGGGGCTTAATGGCATCTTGACCAACCACTAAAACGGCTGATTCTTTTTCTAAAAAAGCCAGCATTGCTTCTGGAGCATGCATTTCTTCGTATGCTCCAAATGTTTGTTCTCCATAAACTAACAAGCTTATTTTTTGCTGCTTGATGTCTAGTCCTGTAAAAATGAGTCTTGCGTCTTTATTTTCACCACTTTCTTGATAAGCTATTTTAATAATTTCATCAAATGACTTGATAGAAGATTGCTCTATAATAGGACTGATACAAGTCCAAAGCAAAAACATTAATACCCCTCCAAAGATGGCTGTATTTTGAAAAAGTTGTTCTGTGTTTTTTCTGGTTCTTAATAATTTTATTAATAAAACTAAAAGCACCAAACTCATTGGTAACAAATAGACTAGCGTCCAATTTCCTAACAAATAAACGCCCACAATCGGTAAAGCTATTATTACAATCGAAAAAATAAACGAATATAATCCTAGTCCTAAACTAAGGATTTTAGAATCGTCCTCTTGTGTTTCTAATTTAGCAATTTGCAAAGCCATCAATAGCGCTAAGGCAGGCTGTGCGCCCATTGAATAAGAAGGTAATTTACTGCTCATAAATTCCCAAAAAAACCAACCAATCACCAACCAAATTATCAATAACAAGACCTTGTCAGATGGCTTGAAAAAACTCTTAAAAGAGGCTTTTAAGGTTAAAAACCAGAAAGGCAGCCAAGTCAAAAAAGCGACCGTCAAAACAACCAAATGATAGCCCCAAAACCCAGATTGCCCTAAAACAGAACCTCCAATTCTTCTCAGCACATACCATTCCCACAAAAAGGGCAATAGGTGAATTTTATGCCCATTGTATTCTTTTTGCCACCATGCTGCAAAAGGAATTTCATTGCCAGTCTGTTCCCACAACAACAAATCTTGACTGTAGGAAGCATAACACCATCCCGCAAAAGGAGCGATTGCCAGCCAGCCAAAAAACCAAGGATGGGTGCCAATTAGGTTTTTCCGTTTGGGATGAAATATCGCCAACAAAACCCACATTCCTCCTATTAATAAAATAATTGGAGGTCCTTTTACTAAAATGCCCATTGCCATTGCAAACCACAAACCTAGATTCCATTTCCAAGAGGGACGATACAAATAGTTGAGCAAAGAAAGGACGCCTAGGGTCTGAAATAGCAGTAAAGAAGCATCTGTTAAGGCTATTTTTCCCATCAAAGGCAATTGAACGGAAGTTGCTAAAATAATCGCTGCTCGACCAGCATTTTTTTGCCCAAACAGAGGTCTTCCCAATAAAAAGACAAGCCAACAGGTTAATAGAATAGCCAAGACACTAGGCATTCTAAGGGCAAATTCATTGACTCCAAATAGTTTGTACGAGATGGCAATGGACCAAAAATGAAAGGGGGTCTTCCGATGAATCACAGACCATTGATAGGTTGGCTCAACCCAATCTCCTGTTTCTAACATCGTCATTCCAAAGCCTGCATAAGCCGCCTCGTCTTCGTCCCATAGACTTACAGAATGATTCATCCATAATAAATTGACGACGAATAGAATTCCGATTAGATAGACAAATGGAGGATATTTTTTCATGCAAGTAAAATCTTGTATTGTGATGTGCTTCTTCACATACTTGTTAAAACAAAAAAAAGGAGTACTTCCTAGAAAGTACTCCAAATTATGATTTTCTTTTAGTTTCAGGACAAAACTAGCGATAAAATCTAAGTTCTAAAGCGAGAAATTAAATCGCTACTGCTATTCAAAAACAATCTTAAAGTAGGACGTTGCAAACAACATTCTACTTAAAACTTATATCCCAATTCATAGCTGTTAAAAGATAGCCTATCTTTTAAGCTCCACACGATTTACTGCGTGAGAAGTTTGCAAGAGAACCTTAATTTCTTATCCCTCAAAATGTAAGGAAATCGCAAAGCCTCTAGAAAATAGTTTATCTATCGAAGAAGAGAAGGTAATATTTTCGTCTCTAGAATGAATGTCTAAGACCCCATAAGAAAATTTAATTTCTGGAGATAAGATAAAATAAGGAAAAAAGACCTGAAAGCCAACGCCCAACTCTACCGCAAGATCACTTTGATTCAGTTTTAGCAAATCCTCGGCTTTACGAGAACGAGAGTTTGATGCTAAATCAATACTGTATCTAACTCCTGCCACGACAAAAACTCTAAAATCTTTGTAAGGCTTCGATTTGTACCTAAAATGTACTGGAAATTCTAAAAAGACGGACTCAATATTCTTTTCAACAATTGAGTTATCGGTCATAACATACTGCAATTTCCGATCTGCAAAAGAAAGTGTTGGCAATAAGAAACGAAAATCAAAGTGTTTTCCCAATTTGATATTCGCTACAATTCCTAAATTAAATCCTGGTCCATAAATAGAATTAATGGTTCTGACAGAATCATTATTAACCAAGCTTAAATCCTTCTCTATTCGATACCTAGAAGTATTAAAACCTAGTGTAATTCCAAAATAATACGTTTTCTTTGAAAACTTATTATCATAATTAAAAGATCCTTTTTGAGCATTAGAAGCCAAGGGAGCTGAAAAACAAAGTAGTGCAACTACAATTATTTTGTAGCCGTATAGATCGAACAAATTCCTAATGAAAGTTTTTTGCATGTTGCGTTTTTTAATCCAATATTAGTTAGTAAATCTAGAAAGTCCTGCCCTTCTGGAAAGGCTTGAACTGATTCGTAGAGATATCCATAGGCTTTTTTGTCTTTAGAGGTGATGCGCCCAATAAAAGGCAATACGTACTTAAAATAAAAATTAAACAATTGTTTGAAGGGAAACATAGCGGGTTTTGAAAACTCCAAAACTACTAATTTTGAGTTAGGCTGCAAAACTCGCACCATATCTTTCAATCCTGCTTCTACATTTGCAAAATTACGCACTCCAAAAGCAACAACTGCGGCATCAAACGTGTTGTCTTCAAATGCCAAATGCTCTGAATCTCCTTCTTGCAGAGTTATAACGTCATCTATACCTAGTTTTCGTATCTTTTTGTCCCCAACTTCTAACATTTTAACAGAAATATCTATTCCTGTAATTTTATCTGGACTCAATTGGCGATTTGCTTCAATGGCTAAATCACCTGTTCCTGTAGCGACATCCAAGATATTTTTTGGCGCATCATCTTTTAGAACTGCTATTGCTTTTTTCCTCCAGCTTTTATCAATTCCTAAAGATAGAAAGTGGTTTAAAAAATCATAATATTTGGCAATGTTGTTAAACATGGTAGATACCTGACCTTTTTTAGCGGCACTTTCTTCGTATGGTTTTACTTCTTCTGCTTTTACTTCTTTTACGTTCATAGTTTGTTGATAATTATGTTTTTGTGCAATTAAACGGAAGGCTGATTACAAGCTGCCTATCAATTAAACGAAACTAGCCCTTTCAGGTTCATAATTCTTGTTATCTTTACCAACACAAATTTACTACATTAATTATACATTATCTATAAGGTCTTATGAATTCTTAATCGGCTTATCTATCTAGATAGATTCTATACTACAAAAATTCTAAACCATCTGGTTTATATAATAACGTTCAAGCCTTATATTGTGCAAGTTTTTTTCGTATAATTTTGCACTTTGCACTAAAAAAACAAAACAAATTAATTTAAGTTACTTTCAACTTTTGCTAAAAAAGTAAGAGTACGTCGTGATTAGCAGCACTACTTTCTTAGAAACGTTTAGTTTTTTTGATAAAAATCAGAACTTTAATTTTCTTTTATTAAAATAAAGCACTGCTAGTCTATACATTTCAAACGAAGTATTAAAATAAAAAAAATGGAAATTTTTCATCCAAAATATATATCCAGCCATACCAAAATAGAGCAATGCCCTACTGGTGATCGTCCAGAATATGCCTTTATCGGACGTTCCAACGTTGGCAAATCTTCCTTGATTAATATGGTTTGTAATAACAAAACATTAGCAAAAACATCTAGTCAACCAGGAAAAACCCAAACCATCAATTATTATGATGTTGATGATGCTTGGTATTTGGTTGATTTACCTGGCTATGGCTATGCTCGCATCGCTCAACGAACCCGTCAAGTATGGAAAGAGATGATTGGTACGTATTTTACCTCTCGTCCAAATTTGCAGTGCGCCTTTTTGTTGGTAGACAGCTGTATTCCTCCACAAGAGAAGGACATTGAATTTGCCAACTGGATGGGAGAAAATAGAGTTCCTTTTGTTATTGTATTTACCAAACACGATAAAAAGAAATCGTCCAAAAACAAGAGTTTCTTTCAAGACTTCAAAAAACTTTTTCTAGAACATTGGAACGAAATGCCTCAAACTTTTATTACGTCATCAAAGAAAAAAACGGGTAGAGAACCGATTTTAGAATTAATTGAGACGCTAAATGAACAGTATTATGATTATGAAAAGACGGTAGATTAATAAATATCTAGCACCCAATAACCAACATTTTTTTGAATGGTTATTGGGTCTGCACTTTCTTATTTTTCTTAGTAATAACTGCCCCCCGCTAAGGATGCCTATTCCCCACTAAATGACAGACAATTTTGAAAACCAAAATCTCATACGCAGAAATATTTAAGCTGTCCATTCCTATTATGATTGGATCTGCGGTACAAAACCTGATTACACTTACCGATACTATTTTTTTGGGTCGTGTGGGTGAAATTGAATTGGGTGCTATTGGTTTGGTGGGTGTTTTTTATTTAATGATTGCTTCTATTGGTTATAGTTTTTCCAAGGCTGGTCAAATTATGATTGCTCGAAGAATGGGGGCACAAGAATTGGATAAAATTGCGCCTATTTACTATAGTATGTTAGCTTTTGCGCTTTCTTTAGCCTTATTACTCTTTCTGTTTATGCAGTTTGGAGGGGATTATTTCTTTGCTCTTTTTGTTAATAACCAAGAAATTTACACCGCTTGTATTGCTTATTTAGATTATCGATCTGCGGGAATATTCTTTAGTTATGCAGGCGTTATTATTGTTGCCTTATACACAGGAGTTGCTCGAACTCAGGTAATTATTTATAATGCGATTGTCTTGGGTTTAACCAATATGGTCCTTAATTATGGTTTAATTTTTGGCAAATGGGGCTTTCCTGAAATGGGTATTGCAGGGGCTGGTTTAGCGAGTACCATTGCTGAAGGCTTGGCATTTATCATCTTTATTGTCTATATTATATTGGATAAAAAGAATAGAGCTTATGGGATTTTTGGACACAAAGCCTTGATTCGATATACTCAATCTATTCTAGATGATGATACCATTAATCTTCCGCCACCACCTCCCAAGATCAATCTAAAAATTATAAAAGCACAACTTAGATTATCTATGCCCATTGTTTTACAATCGGTTGTAGGAATGGGAAGTTGGTTTATCTTTTTTATTATCATTGAAGACATGGGACAAACAGAATTGGCCATTTCTAATATTATGAGGGCTGTTTATCTACTCTTTATGATTCCTTGTTGGGGTTTTGCCTCTAGTATTAATACCTTAGCGTCCAATTTAATTGGTCAAAACAAGCTGGATGAAGTATTTGAAGTAACGACCAAAACAGCCATTTTATCTTTTGGAGTAACCATGCTTTGCGCTGCTTCTATGCTCATTGCGCCAGAAGTTGTACTTCGAATTGGTACCGATAACTTAGAATTAATTCAGAAATCAATTCGCCTAACGGGTATTTTGACTGCCATTCTAGCTTTATTTTCGATTGGTGCTATTTATTTTAATGGCTTAGTTGGAACAGGTGCCACCAATCAAGCCTTGTTCTTTCAGGTTCTTTGTGTGATTTTTTACTTAGCCTATATTTATATTGTGGTACATTTATTAGGCTGTAGCTTAGAAACCGCTTGGATGGCAGAATTTTATTATTGGATTATTTCTTTGACCACCTCTGTTTGGTACCTTCGCTCCAAACGTTGGCAAAATATTAAAGTGTAGGTTTATAAGTCAAGTTATGCAAACAATTGACTAGGCTGACAAAAAATCAATGTTCCCGTATCAAGTTTTATTAATGCTAAATTTTTAATGTTGAATGCTTTAGAGCACAACAAACATTAAAAATTTAGCATTGCAGCATTGCAGCATTGCAGCATTCAACATTAAAACAGTTCTTAAAACAATACTTCGTGTAGAGCTCATGAGAGCTGCGTAAATCAGTTTATAAGTAAGCATTCAGAATACATTATCGATCCCTTTGTTCTTTGCGCATCCTCTTAGGACCATACCAAAGCCAAAAACCAGTAATTGTAAATAGCAACAAAGCAAGCCCCATTATTGTCGTATAAAACAACTTAAACCATCCTTTAGAGCCAAGTAGGTTATCAATAATAGAACCATCGTGGACGTTTTCAATCCAATCAGAATGCCGCCTGCCTATATTTAATAGTCCTCCTGTTGTTCCATCCAGTTGAATTTCCCAATTGTGTTCGCTATAAATAAACTTCAACATCCCTTTACTTTTCCGAATATCAATCCGACTCAATTCTGTAGATAAATTGGGATCAATCGAATCTTTTAGCACTTGAGTTGCCATTCGATTTAATGCATCTATTGGTTGCCAGGTCTTTAGATCAGTAGAAATTCCTTTATAACTTTTGGGCAACAGTGCGCCACCACTATGTTTTTTCCAACCTAAAAATACGCCTGTCACAGCTACTATAAAAAAGAAGACAAATAACAAAGCACCAGTTAAGCGATGTACTTTTCGAAAGGTACGTAAGGTTTGCGCTTGCTTTTTCCGTTGAGAGTTAGGCATATAGGATAAAACTACTTTAGTTTTTTTAATACTTTTTTAGGCAACATTTTCTCTAAAAGTGGAAAAAGTTCTTTTTTCCGCTCTAAGAATTTCCACCCATCGTATGCTGGATTATTAATAACATAAGCCGCACTGACCATATCAATACTAAAAGCTCTTTTTTCAACATCTAACCTAACATTTCCTTTCCCATAGTTCGACTCAAAAAGCATCTTCATGGTTTCCAAGCCTTCTTTGTCTTGTTCTGGAACAGTCATAATCATTAAAAAGGAATAATCGACCAAAGCATATTTGACGCCCTCTACCACCAGTACTTTAGACACCTTTTGGATGGCACTATTCTTCAAATCAACTTGTATTTCCGTCTCTTCTTCTTGCTTTTTCAGCGCCTCTTCCATGATGCTTCTTGGAACAAGATCAAACAATTTAGGATATAGATAATCCATTGTTTTTTGATAATCTTTGTTCTCTACAATTTCCATATAAGCCATCACGGTTTGCTTAATATCCTCTACATCCGTTTGAGCGAAAGCGGTCGTTTGAACCAATAAAACTAAGTAAATAAACCAGCTATTTTTCACAGCAATTACAATATTTTAATCTTAAAAAATAAAATGTGAATTAAGAATTCTGAGTTGTTTCTTAATTCACATTTAAGTGTACCTTATTTAGTATTAATAAAAACGAACATCTTCCTGTGTTTCAGGAGTATAAATATAAATTGGCAAGGTAATTCCTATTCTAAATCCAACCAAAATATCAATTCGATCTTTATTATCTTCTTGTTGAGTATCAAAGTTATACCCTCTTCTATTCTTAGTAAATGCTTGCATAATGTCAAAGCCTCCAAAGAAGTTCAACAAACGGTTTCTATCCAAGTGACGATAGCCGATATACTGACGCATGGCAAAACCTGTTGTCATTCGGTCATAGCCTTTTTTGTACTCATCAGACAGGGCAAATATATCACTTCCTAGTACTTCTATACGAACCCAATGTTGCTCGTAGCCTGCTTCAAATCGCACCTCAATCCCAGAGCGTTTGTAATCTTTTAGCATTGGTATCAAATAGCTGATGCTTGCGCCTAAAAAGAAACCACGCTGTCCTAATTGAACATCTGACAATTGACCAAAACGATCAATGATAAAGCCTTCTTCTTCTCTCAAATTGGCAACAACATCTGTTTTCATGTCGTCGATAAATTGAAAATCACCCACCAAACCCAAAGCTAAATTATTAGAGAAAATATACTGTACTTTTCCTGCCAAAGAGAAGTTGTATTTATAATTTTCTGCCATATCTGCCAATGGCAAATGTATTCCATAAGAGAAATCAATTAGAAAACCATTGGGTGGCTTGGCATTTTTATCAAAAAACTTATGCTCTTTGATTCTTTTTTTCTTTTGAGCCAATACATCTTGTGTTTGTCCAAGAAGGCACAACAAAATTATCAATCCTAATAAACTGCGCATACTGTTAGTATTTAATCGTTCGTAATATTGTTAGAGCAGTTGGGGAACGTTCTAATGCTTATTATGTGTTGTTATTATTACAGATGCAAGAAAAAAAGAAAAAGGCTCTTTTTTTGCAAAATAATCTTGTTAATTTATAATTTTAACAACTTATTCAATACGTGGGTGGTAAAGTTAACCATATTTTTTCACTTCTCTATAAAACGCTCAAGTATTAAGAAATCCATTCTTATTTTCTTTCCTACACACCATTTGAGCCTAAATAAACATCTAATATAAAAGCAGACTCCTTGAGAACAACAGGCTACTTTTGATAAAAAATAGACAGCAAGTAGCAACTAATTAAAAATAAAACCATGACATCTATCCTACAAAAAAACATCTTTTTAATCTTGTTATTCCTAAGTGGATTCCTTTCCACAAGCCAAGCACAAGATAATTTATCCTATAATATTGCATTTGAAACCGCTACATCTAAATTGCCTCAAGCAGTCATAGATACCTTGGTCACTCGTTTGCATACTTGGCAAGATTATAAAATAATATTGGAAGGACATACTGATAATATTGGCACAGAAGCCTATAATCAAAAATTGTCTCTAGCACGTGTCAACGAAATCAAATCTATTCTAGTTGAGCATGAGATTGAGACAGATCGAATTATCACTTTGGCAAGTGGAGCAAACAAACCAATTGCAGACAATAATAGCCTAGAAGGTCGTGCAAAAAATCGTCGAGTAGAAATACTACTCACAACACAGGTTTTGGATAAAGCATTGGTGTTAGAAAAAACGAAACAACTCAATGATAAACTATTGACCTTGATTAGCAAAAGAGGCGTAACCCACCAAATTAATCCTAAGATTGAACAAATCATTGTGGCGAAACAAGGAACAAGAATTAATGTTCCTGCCAATGCTTTTGATGTACCTAAAGGCGCTAAGGTCTTGCTCAAAGTGACGGAAGTATTCCGAAAATCAGATATGATTTTACAAAATTTAGCGACGGTATCCAATGGTCATGCCCTTGAAACGGGTGGCATGATTAAAATAGAAGCCTTTGCTGATGGTGCCCCAATTCAATTGAAAGAAGGTATGAGCTTAGGGGTAGAAGTGCCAACAGAGGAGATAGAAGATGAGATGCAGCTTTTTGCGTCTGAAGTTGCGGATGATGGTAGTATTAATTGGGTACAACCACAGCCCTTGGCTAGAAGAACTCAATATATCCCTCCTCCTAGTTTAAGATGGAATGTAAGGGTTAATATTAGCGACTTATCTACGGAACCTACAGAGCCATTAAACCCTAATTTCCAAAAAGAACCTAGACCTGTAGATAGTTCTTTTTATTATCAATTGACCGCTAGAGCAAAAGAATTGACCGAAACGCCCTACAAAAATTATCAGCGTTACAAAACGGTAAAAGGATTATTCGGAGAACGACAAGTAAAGAAATCTAAAAAGGATTCTATGGATTACTTAGTTACGGTGCAAAAAATGATTCAAGATGTACAGAGCAAAACGAAGGGTCAAAAAAGACGCATGCAACAACAACTGGAAGTCCTAAAGACCTATGATACTTATTTGAAAACATTACAAAAACATAAAGAATGGGAAGTGGTAAGAGATAGTATTTATCTCGAAAATTTATTAATCGTCACTAAATATAGAGACCTTAATAAAATGCTGCACTACGCTTATGCATTGAAAGGAAACGCTTATTATGAGTATTGGTCGGGGATTTATGGTACTAATATTATGAATTCTAGGGAGTATAATTCAACGGATTTTGAAGGCGAAGAAGGAGATCTTTTATTGTGCAACAAAGCCATTGCCGATCAAGATACACTTGCGGTCAATATGATAAGACGACAAAAGTATAAAGAAAAATTGATGCTTGCTCTCTACCAAACAGAAAACGTAGAGGAAGCTTATATAGCGCATTGTAAATATAGAGACTATGCAAAATATAAGTCCATCGCAGATGCTCTAAACATCACGGTAGACGAAGCCATTAAGAGAGAACACATTCAAAAAAAGTGGGAAGAAGATTCTCGTTATTTATTCAGAATGGCAAACCTTGGTCGATATATAAATTGTGATTTTTTCCCCTCAATGGCTCCTACTAAATTATTGGTCAGGGCGAAACTTGATTTACCAATGGCTGTTGGCGTTACTAAAACAATGATGGTATTTAAGAATTATAATACGGTAATGAATGCTCGTATAGGCATTTATGCCAATAGTAATCAGTGTAGCTGGAGTAATGTTCCTTTAGAAGAACCTGTGAAAATCATTTCTATTTACATAGATGAGAAGGAACAAATGCATGTCGCCATTCAAGAACTAAATGTTCAAAAAGAATTAGCTGCCTTAGAATATAAACCGATGACAGAAGAAGAATTTTTACGTGCTTTATCTGGTGTTAATGATGTAGCCATGAATAAATAAGAACGCATCTAGCACATAGATCAAGTAGTATTAGATCGCATTATAAAAAAAGGGTATTACGTAAATTAAAACGTAATACCCTTCTTCATATTATTATTATTGATGGTAAATCCTAGTCTTCAAAAGAACGAAAATTATTACCAAACAAAATGAACGACTTGCTCAATATTTGGATGCAAACTTTGCGCAACAGGACAACTCTTTGCTGCCATTTCTAACAACTCTTGAAAATTTTCTTCCACACCAATTTTAGGCATTGTAATGGTAATTTCAATTTTAGAAATACATCTAGGATTATCTCCCATTGTTTTCGTTATGTCAGCCGTTGCGCCTTGTAGATTAATGTTCTTTTTCTCTGCACGAATGCCCATAATCGTCAACATACAAGTAGCTAAGGCTGTTGCAACTGTATCTGTTGGTGAAAACGCCTCCCCTTTTCCATTGTTATCTGTTGGTGCATCTGTCATCATAGTTTCACCAGATTTCAAATGGGTTGCCTGCACTCTTAACTCGCCTAAGTATACTGCTTTTGATGTCATTGTTTTTATTTTTCCCTAAGAACCGACTTACGTCCTAGAAATTATTTTAAATCAAAAAGATTGGTTACGCCCATTGTTCTAGCTACTGTAAATCCTTCCCCAAATAGAAAACCAGCAGGGCGACCATACATGGCATTTTTGCCTTTGATAAAATCTAAGAAGCCCTTTCCTGAAATAGGTGTATTGGGTTCGTCCGATTTTGGATCGTAAAACTGCGATTTGTAAGCTTGAATTACATCCATTTTTTGATCCATATAAGGCGTAATGTCTACCACAAAATCAGGTTTCAAATTATGATCTTGAATATAATGGTAAACTGCTTTAGGTCTCCAAGGCTCCTGTGCTTTGTCTTCCCATTCGGTTTCAATTCGACGCAAACCTGCATAAAAACAAGCATCTGAAGTCAACTTAGCAGCACGACCATGATCGGGATGACGATCAGAAACAGCATTTGCCAAAATAATTTCAGGGCGCATCAAACGAATCATTTCAACAATTTTGAGCATATTTTCTTTTGTATACTCAAAAAAGCCATCTTCCATTTCTAGATTGCCTCGAACCACTGCACCAATCAACTTAGAGGCTGCTGCAGCTTCCTGTAAACGAATTTCAGCACTTCCTCTTGTTCCTAGTTCTCCACAAGTTAGGTCTAACAAACCCACCGTTTTTCCCATTGCAATATGATGCAACAAGGTTCCACAACAAGAGAGTTCAATATCATCGGGATGAACCCCAATTGCTAAAATATCTATTTTCATGCTTTATTCTTTAGTGTTTTATAATTTTCTGCTGAGCGATCATGTTTCCTTCCTCATCTCTTAAAGTCAAAATATACAAACCTGTATTCCAAGTTCCTACATTCAGTTGTCTTTCAAAGCTAGAAGTATGTACTTCCTGTCCAACAGCATTATGAATATAAAGTTGATAATTATCTGCGGCTTCATAATTACTCAATGCTAGATTTAAAACATCTCTAGTTGGATTTGGATAGACAGTCAATTCATTTTTAACCGACTCAATTTCATCCACTGCGATGGTACTAAAGTTTGGATCGACAGACACCAATGGGCGAATCATCACAGAACCACTTACCGTTGATTGTGTCCAAGTGGTTCCTACACCAACCCAAGTCTTCTCCTTATTATCGGTACTTCTATCAAAACCAATCGGTACTTCCTCTCCAAAGGATTGTTGCCAACCGACATAAAAAGTTTGACCAGCGACCAAATCAACAGGCGTTGCATCCCCCAAAAAGTCAACCAAATCTACAAAATAAAACCCATTAAAACCATATGTATATCGCAACTTATCTAAATCTCTAGAAAACACTTCAGAATCATTCGACAAACTATCTCTCCAAACCTTGATATTAATCAAATCACTTTGTGAATCATCCACAAAATAAGGCATGTGAAAATAAATACCTCTCAATTTATCTGCTTTCTCTGCTTTAAACTCTACTGCTATTTTAGTTCCTAAACTTTGTGCAACAATACGAGTTTCTGCCGTTCCATCGTCATAAGCAAAGTAATTGTCTAAAACGGTTCTTGTTCGTGCAGTATCATTCGCCTCAAAGATCGGATTACTCTGAAAACCAGCAGGGTTCAAAATCGTATACGTTGTCTCTAAAGTTGTCTTTGCTGTAGGATTTAAAACATTGTGCGTACCGACAATCGTATGCGTCAAACTATCATCTAAATTAGGACTTGGGCTGTAGGCTCCAACTGCTGGAATTCCTTCAATCAACAAAGAACTTGTATTCGGAAGAATTTCATCCACAGTGCATCTTCTATCCAAGGTCGCTACTTGGTTATGATTTCTATTGTAATTTTGAATGGTTAATTCCTCCGCCCAGCAACTAGTATCTTGGAAATGCGTCCAAGGCATTGCCGTTAGATTATCTTTTAGAGGTGTCGTCGGGCGATGTGTGAAGGCAACATCTGCATAACTTGCATAAGTTGGATGCAAAGTATCTGCATTGTTGGTTCGATTTTCATCTAACATCACATAATCCAAATGCCAATGGTCGTTACTTCCCGTAATACTCGCTAAGTTGCGAAAACGGAACTGAAACCCATTGTACAAATAATAAGCGCTATCTATTGGAATATATTGTTGCTCAAAAGGCAATATTATTTGAGAAGAAATAGAGTCATCAACTCCTTCCTCCGCCCAAACAGCGACCCAATTATTACTAGTATCCTTAAATTCTAAAATAAAAGAATCTTGTGTCTCTGGGCGATCTGCTAAACCTTGTTTCTGGTAAAAGAAACTCAAATAGATAGCATCACTAGCCGTTTTTCCACTTAAATCTAAATACTGTGACGTCAAGGTATCTGCTGGCGCTCCTGTAGAAACACTTCCAGAAATATTATAAGGAGAACCATCTGGCGATAAGCCTTCAAATGTAGCCACTCCTATAGAAGGAGGATTGTGCGCCATATCTCCATTTATAAACACGTGGTTGTCTTGCCAATTGGCACAACTTGGATAAATATCTCCTATTGGATAGGCAAAGTCGTCAAAAAAGGGCAAACCTAAAGTATCATCAGGGCAAATTTGATTATTTCTTGATGCACTTACAGGATTATCTTCTAGGTATTTAATAATAACAAGGTTATGTTCTAGAGGTACTTGAATTAAGCTTTGGGCATTGCTACTATACCCCCATAAAACCAAAAGGCTACTTACAGATAGCTTGAAAAATGCTTTCAAAATGGTCATAAATTTTTGTTCTGTTTTAATAGTTTATTGTTATTTCTACAAAAAAAGAAAGAATCAATGCACTACCTTTTAATAATAATACTCTAATTGAAGTCATTACTTCGTGGAGAAATTATATTAGTTTGATTATCCATAAAATAGCCTTGCTTTGTCAAAATGACTAAATTTTTGATAATCAAACTAATATGAAATGGTTTTTATGTTTTTTGCTAAAAAAACTAAAAATCCCACGAAGTATTATGAAGTAAGTACCTATTCAAAATAAATGGGTTCTCAGACAAATTTACAAAGAAGTTTGCCAAAAAAAAACTTGAAGCACCATTCTCTATCAGCAAGGAGTATTTTTCACCTTACAAACGAGAAGATACTTCAAGTTGTATAACCAAAGTTATAACTTTAAGACTTTTTTAGTTCTTTTTAGGTTTTAAGTCACCTAAATTAGCCCTTTTTTATTTATTGTCTTGCATTTTAAATACCTGCTTCAAAATATCGGTCACACGTTTTACAGGATCTTTGCGGATCAATTTTTCTTCTTTCTCAATCATTAGAAAAACACCGTCCATTGCTTTGTTCGTTACATAGTCATCCAAATCTGGGTTGACCTTGTCTACAAAAGGAACTTTGTTGTAATTTGAAATAACAGCCGTCCAAGCATCAGAAGCACCTACTTTATTCAATGAATTTTTAATCACAGGATTAAATGAGGTAAACAAAGCGCTAGAAGTTGTCTTTCTTAGATAATTTGTACAAGCATTGTCTGCTCCCATCAAAATACCCATCGCATCAGTTACCGTCATTTGGGTAATAGAATTGATAAAAATGTCTTTTGCTCCTCTTGCAGCATCCTCTGCCGCACGATTAATTTTTTCAATAGCAACATCAACGACTTGCCCTGCACCTATATCTCTCAATGTCTTTTCAACTTTCTGAGCTTCTGGTGGAAACAATACTTTTACAGCAGCATTTTTAAAGAAGCCATCTTTTACAGACAAAACATTAACTCCTTTAGTAGTTCCTTGCATCAAGGCCTGCTTCAATCCACTAACAATTTGACCATTGCTCAAACCTGTTCCTCCGCTAGAAGAGCCACTCCCTAGTGTTGTATTTGCAATATCTTGAAGCGTATCACAATTAGATAAAGAGAATATGGATAAAAAACAAAACATCCAAATAGTAATTCTTTTCATTATTCTTTAACTGTTATAGGTTATTAAATTCGTCCTTTGAGAATCTAAAAGTTCTCGTAGTAACTTGTATTTTCATTTGGTACAGGTAAGTATGTTTCATTGCTTAGAGTTAAAATTTATGTGTTGTAGTTCCATTTTAACTCCAAAGTTCCACTCATTTTTTATCCTGTACATTGATTCTTATTCTAAGACTAAAAGCAAGCCAAACTTAATCTCCTCTACTTTTAATAAAGTGTGGCACCAAACAATTATAACAAATATTTGGACCAAAAGCACGGGTCAAGGTAACTTTTGTTTCTGGATATACCTGTCCATGTTTTGTCCAGCAATCCCCTCGTTCGTGCGAAAGAAATGGGCGAGAACATTTATGGCATTTCACGACATAGCTTTCTTCTATTTCAATATACGCTCGTTGTACACTAGCACCTAATGGAGGGTGTTTTTTAGTTACCCGTACTTTTAATGCTTGTACGGTCGTGCAAATCCCAATAATTTTATTGATAATGCGTCGAGCGATTGTTTCCAACAGCTTAGAATTTTTCTGCATTTCTACTTTAACAATTCGATAAATTGTTTCGTAATTAATGGTCACATCCAAGACATCATTCTTCGCTGCGGCATCAAAATCGGTATCCAAATAAACATCAATAATATAATCGCCTCCTATCAATTGCTCCTCTGGATAAAACCCATGATATGCATAAAACTCCATTCCTTCTAGAGCTATTAATCCCATATTATAATAATTTTCATTTCTTAAAGAATTACATTCCTTTCTTTTTCTTTAGTGCTGCTCTTATCCTCATTTCCAACTCCTCCACATCTATATCTAGTGTGCTGGAAGGAATGACAATTGGCGAGCCATATAGCTTGTTATTTAACCTCAAAATACCTTTTGCAAATGTACTATTTACCTTATTAATGTATTTCTGAGGGTCATTAACAACCACTAGGAACATTTTAGAAGCAGGTATTCCAGTTGTTTCTAGCCTAACAATATCTTCCCAAGACACCAAACCAACACCAGATCCAGTACCATTATCAATAATGCCTGTATTATTAATCACTAGACCAGGTTGAGTACTAGACAGCTTTTTACCTAAAAGAACCACTCCCATTCCTATAATAACAAATGCAATTCCTCCAAACATTCTGATCCATACAGCACTATCATAGCCACTGGAGGTAAAGCCCTCTGGATATAAAACGAAACCCAAACAGAGGACAACAAAAATAAGCAATACTAAAAAAAGTATACTTAAAAGAGACTTCTTTAACGGTACTTCTATTTCTTCTATCATATGTTATTTTAACTTATCATCAATATAAGTCAATACCTTGTTCATCAAATGCACTCTGTCCTTTCCTCTCACATTATGTGGATGCATTGGATAAGGGAAAAAGTCCATTAAAATGCCATTCTCTACGAATGCTTGTACCAAGCTTAAATTGTGTTGCATCACCACCACGTCATCTACCGTACCGTGAATCAACAACAAGTCTCCTTTTAGATTTTGTACATAATTCTTTAATTGTGTTTCTTTATAACCTTCTGGATTCTCTTTTGGCATATCCATATAACGCTCCCCATACATAATTTCATAATAATTCCAATCTGTCACGGGACCACCAGCAACACCTACTTTGAAGACACCAGGATGCTTCAACATTAGAGAAGTCGTCATAAATCCACCATAAGACCAACCATGTACCGCCATTTTATCCGTATCTGCATAGCCCAAAGATTTTAGATACTCCACTCCGACCAACTGGTCTTCCATTTCGTTCTTACTCAAGTCTCTGTGAATGACATTTTCAAATTCAAACCCTCTATTTGCGGAACCTCTATTATCCAAAGTAAAGACCAAATAACCTTTATTAGCAGCATGATACATCCACAAACTAGCACTAGCCAACCAACTATTGGTCACCATTTGCGCATGAGGACCTCCATAAACATAAACGATGACAGGATACTTTTTGGATGGGTCAAAATCTGCTGGCTTAATTAGACGAGCTTGTAAAGGTGTCCCATCTTTTGCTTGTAAAGTGACTAATTCTGGGCTAGATATTTTATATCCCTCGTAAGGATTTTTAGCCGTATGCAAGTTATTTTTTGATTTCCCTTTTAGGTTCACAATACGAGTTACATGTGGCGTTTTAATGTCTGAATAATTATCTATCAAATGCTTTCCTCCACTACTCAAAGAAAATTTATGAATACCATCTTCTTTCACCAAACGCTTAGACGCTTTCCCTCCCTCTAGAGGCGCACAATAAACCGTTGTATTCAAACCACTTTCATCAGTTCCTTCTACCAAAACCATTTTCTTAGTCTCATCCAAACCTAGTACTTTCAAGGTAACCCACTTCCCTTTTGTGACTTGCCCTAGTAGCTTTCCATCTGTATTATAACGGTACAAATGCATAAAACCATCTCTTTCCGACCACCACAAAAATTCCTTGTTATTACCAGGAATAAACCAAACAGGATGTTCTGGCTCAACATACTTATCGTGCGTTTCTTCAAAAAGAGTTTTCACCCAATTACCCGTTTTAACATCGTATTTATTTAACCAAACATGGTTTTGTTCTCTGTTAATGACGGCAATGTAAACATATTTATTCTCTGGTCCCCAGCCTAAATTCGTCAAATATTTATCCTTAGGTCCTTCTACATTTAGGTAAATCGTTTTCTTCGTCTTTGTATTAAAAATCCCGACACGAGCATACTCACTTTTTTGCCCAGCCATTGGATATTTAATCGTTTTCAAGGTACCAGGAGTGGTGGTAATATCCAACAAAGGATAATCAGCAACATCGGTTTCATCTTTT
>CALDEP010000453.1 GCA_937942475.1 uncultured Aureispira sp. | reverse complement strand
AAAACATAAAAAATTATTTGCATTAGTTTGATTATCAGCTTTTAGTGTTTTAATCAGTAAAAGTACCTCCTACTGATAATCAAATTAATACGATTTAGCTACGCTGAGCCTTCGGGGTTTCAAGGGAGTAATGTATGATAGCATGTCTTTATTAAAGTTAAACCGTATTTTTATTAAACAAATAGTACTTATGGAGTATATAATTATGTGTTTTTCTTTTAGTGTAAAATAAAATACTTTTTTTGCTTTTTTTTTGCCGAAAAAATATTGTTATTAAGAGATTTAGAAAACTTTTTTTTAAAAGGAAATGAGATATGAAAGAATAGAATGATTTTTGTGCTTATTTAGAATTATATTTTGACTTTTTTATATTTAAGCTCTGTTATATTTTGTTTAATTGTTGTTTTTAGGTACTTAAATACAATTTGTTTACATGTTGAGCGTATAATATTAGACTAGAATATTGAGTTTGTACGTTTCTAAGAAAACTTTTTAATCCATAAAAAAAGTATAAAACTTTGATTGAGCTGCAAATACTATCTAAAGTTAAAGTGATACATTGTATGGAGTTCTATGTTTTTTGCCAAAAAAAAATTGGTTTTTAATAATACAGTCCTACACTTATTAAATTATTATAAAAATTATAAAAATGAAAAAATTGACTTCAAAAGCGCTTTTTGCCTTGATGCTTTTTTTCTCTATGTTTAGTTTGACAGCAACGGCTCAAACTCAAGAGAAAAAAGTAGCCATCAAAGAATGGCTAATTGCGAATAAGAACAATGTTACCTTAGTTTCGGCTAAGGAGTATCAACAAATGTCCCCATCAGTAAGAACAATTCTAGATACAGATAAGCAAACGTTGATTTATAATCAATCCGTGACGCAGGAAGATTTGGAAGCATTTGAGCAAAAAAATGATCAAGGAACTTACATTCCTTTTGAAACGATGAATGAAAAAAATAGCGCAAAAAACGCTAATTCTATAAGTACATTGGAGGAAGAGAACAAGTACAAATTATCGAAATGGTTAGATGAAAATCAAAAGAGAGATATAAAAATCATTTCTCGACAAGATTACGAAAACCGTTCGATGGAAGAACGTACCTATATTGATAATCTTAAAAATAAGATTATTTATGAAGGAGCAGCCCTAAGCTTGGAAGAGGTAAAAGCTTTTGAGCAAAAGCATTAATTCAGTTCTTCTCAATTTGTTATAAATATGGTTTGCTAGAAGATTGCAAACTGTTTGTTAAATTTATCTATACTTCGTGTAGATCACGCAGTAACAGCGCAGCTAAATCGTATTAGATTGATTATTAGTTAGATGGTTTTCATGTATTCGGAATTATAATAGTTCAATAATCAAGCTAATGCAAGATGTGTTTTTATGGTTTTTGCAAAAAAACTAAACCACGGAGTAGCAGCGTAGCTAAACTCCACGAAGTATTAAATTATATAATAATAATATTATGAATTATAAAAAATTTACACTCTTTTTCCTAGCCTTTGGTTTCATCTTCCAGACGGCTTCTGGACAAGCAGATGATCCTTGTACGGCTTCTGCTTTGACCGTTAATGCGGCTTGTTCTTTTAGTACCTTTACAACAGCAGGAGCCACCGCCACTGTAGGCGCTCCAGCGCCAGGTTGTGCGAGTTACGTTACTGCCGACGTATGGTTTACGGCAACCGTGCCCGCTTCTGGGCATTTGATTTTTGACTCCAATACGGGGGTGATTACAGATGGAGGCATGGCGATTTATACAGGAACTTGTGGCGCTTTGACCTTGGTAGAATGTGATGATGATGATAGCGTAAATGGTTTGATGCCAATGATTGATAATGCAACCTTAACGCCAGGCGCAACGATCTGGATTAGAATGTGGGAGTTTGGAGGAAATAATAACGGGACGTTTGATATCTGTGTAACAGATGGAAATCCAGGTGTTTCTGTTCCGCCAAATGATGAACCTTGTACCGCAACTGCTTTGACTGTAGGAGCAAGTTGTAGTTTTTCAACTTTTACGAACGCTTCTGCTGGAAACTCAAGTTTGACAACAACGACGACATTACCTACTTGTGCTAGTTTTAATGGAGCAGATGTTTGGTTTTCTGTAACCGTACCTGCCTCAGGACATTTAATTTTTGATACCAATACAGGTGTTGTTACTGATGGAGGAATGTCTATTTATAGAGGAACTTGTGGCGCATTGACAGAATTAGATTGTGATGATGATGACAGCGTAAATGGTTTGATGCCTTCAATTGATCAAAGTACTCTAATTGCAGGAGAGACCATCTTTATTCGCTTTTGGGAGTTTGGAGGAAATAATAATGGAACATTTGATATTTGTGTCCATGATGGTGGTGGATCAGGAACTGGCCCTTGTGCTGGAGGAGCTGGAGGAGCAGATTGCCCACAAGTACAACCTATTTGTACCGACAATACTTATTGTTATACAGCTGGAATTGGTGCAACAGCATCAGCAGGAAATGATTATGGTTGTTTAGGAACTCAACCTAATCCATCTTGGTATTATTTTGAAATTTCTACCGCAGGAAATCTAATTTTTGATCTAGCAGCAGTATCTGATATTGACTTTGCTGTTTGGGGACCTTATGCGAGTGTTGCTGCTGCGAATGCAGATTGTGGTGCTTTGCCTGCTCCAGTGGATTGTAGTTTTAGTACTTCTCCTACTGAGCAAGTTTCTATAGCAGGAGCCACAGTTGGTGATATCTATGTATTGGTGGTTACTAATTATGCCAATGTGGTACAAGATATTAGTTTGACCGTAGCAGGAGGAAATACTGCCGCAACGAATTGTGGCATTGTGAATCCAACGCCTTGTGCCGCAGATGCAGGAAATTGGTAATATAATAATGTTCAAAATGAAAAAACAACAAATATGACTAGCTATATAACAAAGCATTGTCAACTGTTTGGCATAGGAACATTATTCCTTTTGTGTGGGCTTTTTAGCCAACCTGCTACAGCGCAATGTGATTTTATTAATAATATAACGGGAATCGTACAAGGAACACTACCTGTAGGAGATGCCGCTGATCCTTTATTGTATACGCATGTATATGTTTTGGTGGATAATCAAGGCAATATTTTTGCCACGAATCCAACGCCTAATTTTTTAGCTGTTCCAGCTGGATTTTATAACCTTTATGCTGTAAATTATGATAATGCAGAAAGCGTAGCTGTATTGCCTTTGTTGGTGATCGGACAAGCTTGGTTTAATTTAGAGGTTTATGGTAATGATGATGTAAATAACTGTTTGGATTATACCTTGCCTTTTGGCTCTGGATGCCCAATTGTGGTCTGTGATGAAATGACGATTTGTGAAGTGGATACTTTAAATACCTTAGCTTTAAATTTCAATTCAACAGACCATACTCAAACCTATTGCTTGGTTTGTAATGACCTTGTTGTCGATATGGGAGCAACAGGGATTTTTCCACTTCAAGATTATACAGCCGCAGCAGCAGGAGCAGATTGCCAACTGTTTGGCTTAAATTTTAATACAAATGATGGTAATCCAATAACAATTGGAGCCAATTGGTCGATAACAACAGATGCAGAATGTGCTAGTTCTTGTATTGATTTTGTAGGAATGAGTTTGGATATTACTCCAATTACTCAAACTTCTGGAAATGGAATTAGTACGACCGTAGATTGGTGGAATACCTCCGGATGTATAGGGGCTCAGACGTCTACGAATGGTGGTGCAATTTTTTCAGAGTTGGTTAATAATACCTGTGTTCCAAGTTACGACCCTAGTCCAATCAATGCTCGTCCATCAGGCGGAGGAGATGATTTGGAACAATATGCAGCTAGAAGCGCTCATGGGCGCTTTGCTTGTTCGGGAGGAATGGATTTGACACAACAACCTATTTTCTATACCGTAGAATGCGCTACAGGAGGACCCTCTGTTTTAAATGTCTTGGTTTCTAATACAGGAGTAGGGATTACAGGGGTGCAAGCGGCTTTGTATGGTCCTGTTAATGCAGCCTGTCCAACCTTTACAGGTGGAAGTTTTGTGGATTGTAATGATGTGGGACTGAATGCAAGTTCAGGATTGCCTCTAGGAGATTTAACCTTGACGACAACAGGAAACCCTGGAGAAGTTTATTTGGTTATCGTAGATACAGAGGGGGCTGATCAATTTATAATTAGCTCTTCTATTATTTTGCTGAATACCAAATTACTGTCTTTTAATGGCACTAAAGAGGGCGAAAACAATCTTTTGGCTTGGGAAGTCCAAGAGGAAAGGCAAGTAGATCGTTATGTCTTGGAGCGTTCTACGAATGGGGTAGATTTTTCTACCTTGTCTGAAGCAACAGCCTTGAATAATGGTGATCCAACCATGCATTATAATTATACCGACCTGCTTCCTGGAATTGGTTCAAAATATTATCGTTTGAAATCACTTGCAATGGATGGACGTTTTGAATATTCAAATGTAGTGGTTCTGTCTCGTGAAGAAGATAATTGGGGCGGCATTGCCATTTATCCAAATCCAACTAAAGGAACTTTTTATATTGAGTTTGAGGCTGATGTAGCGACAAATTTAACGTACGAAATTCAGGATATTGTTGGACAAACGGTAAAAGAAGGAACGCTTAAAACAGACTTAGGTTTGAATAAACTAGAGCTGGATTTAGAGGGCTTTCCAACAGCTACTTATGTTGTTGCCTTGACGTTAAATGGGCAACGTGTTCAGCGAAAGTTAATTAAGCAGTAGAATAGACTTTATCAGGAATTAATGAAACAATAATTCAATCAGTCAATAAATAAAAGCACTTCTATTTTTAGAGGTGCTTTTTTGTTTTTATCTTTAAACTCAAAGTGTTTTAAACTATTGTGGATTAGTTTTTGACCTTACCTTATTCGTAGAAAAATTATTAAATAAAAAAAACAACTTATGAAAACATTAATGAATTCTTTTGCAGGTTTTGCTCTTACACTAATGAGTGCATTAACCGTTATTTCTTGTGACCCTTGTTCTGGTGTAGTTTGTAATAATGGAACTTGTAGTAATGGAACTTGTATTTGTGAGGAGGGTTATGAAAGAAATAATTCTAGTTGTGTTGCTGTTAATAAACTATACGTAGGAACAGGTACGGTGTCTGCTACTGTTATCACTGTAAACGACATTTCTGGGGTTTCTACTACGGCTAGTAATATAGCCTATACTTTAACGGCTTCGGAAACAGATCCTTATATGTTTACTTTGGAGAGATTTAATGGTTTGATTAAGAACGATATTACTTTTACAATCAGCCCTTCTAATTATGAGGTTGTTCAACTTGAAACAGGACTAACAGGAGCAGGAAACACTTATACTTATAGTGGTGCAAAGGTAGGTAGTCAAGTTCAGTTGACAATTAAAGATGCTGCTGCTGAAAAAACATACACGGTATCTTTTGTGGCTTAATCACGAGCTTCTTTTAGTTTTAGAATCACGAATTCAGATATACTGAATTCGTGATTTTTTTTTAGAAACTAAAGGTTAGCTTATTAATAAAAGAAAAATAAAGCTGGTCAATAGGAACTGGAGGAAGGGCATCGTAATACATATTGTAAATGATCGCAAAGTGAATGTTTTTAGTGAACTTGAAGGTCATTTTACCATTAAAAGAAATTCTAGGATAAAGGATAAAACGATCTGGACGTGCTTGAAAATAAACCGTCACTTGAAAATCGGCCAAGTCCTTAAATTTTTGAGTATAAGAAAGGTACCAATTCAGCTTCACATAGTGATTGAGAACAGGGCTGTCATCTGTTATGACAAGGTTAGAGGAAACGGCACTATAATTCCAGCGTTCAAACTCATACATGGCGCCAAGACCAAGATGTAAATGTGTCTCCTTATATTCTGCTAAAATAAACCGTAAATTTCCGCCACCCAAAACACGGTTTTCCATTCCTCGAATTCCATCTAATTGGTATTGTGCAAAAAACTCTGGATGTACCCAATTTTCTTTTAATATTCGAGTTCTAGCATGTGCAAATCCTCCATTTAGAATGTTCGTACTTCCGCTTCTAAATAACTTAAAGTTTCCAACTAAAACAAAAAGCGAGCGCTTATAAAAGAGCGACAAATCTAATCTACTATCTAAGGAAAATAATAAATCGACTTGTTTTTGAACGCTGAATCCAATATCAAAAAGTGCTTTGAAGTTATTGGTAGAATCTAATGTAGCACCAAAACGATCTGCATTTAGAATTTGTGCAGAGATAGAGCCGCTGAACAATAGAGCTAAAATAAAAACGCTAATTTTTTTCATGATGTTTGTAATAATACGGGTTCTTTGTGTTGTCAAAGAACGATAATAGTCTATTCTTCTTCTTCAGATTTGAAAAAATGTGCCAACAATTTCTCTGCATCTTCTTTATAATCACTTTGAGCATGAATTGCTTTTAATCGTTTGAAGGCGTCATTTTTATTGCCTTTTGCGAGTGTCACTAAAGCAGTGAAATAGTTGATATGAAAGGCATTGATATCGTCTTTTAGATAACTGGGATAAGCATCAATTAAATCAAAAGCTTTGTCAAAATCTCCCTGTTTGAGGTGTATGGCTGCTTTGGCGCAGGCAGCTTTTCGGTCTAAGGGATTGAGCTTTTCTGTTTGGTCAAAAACCTGATAGGCTTTTTCTAATTGATTTTGGTTGTTATAAAAGCGACCTAGCGCATAAGAATCGACCGCATTTGGGGCAATGGCAAGCACTTTTTCCAAATATAAAATAGCATTATCATAATCCAGTTGCAAGAAATAACTAAAAGAGAGTAGGCGCAAAAGGTCAGCATCTTTTTCTAAGACTTTACCACTATTATTAAAAATATCAAGGGCATGTTTGGTCTTGCCACGCAAAATTTCAATAATAAATAAGGTCTGATGGGCAAACTTATTGTTTTTAACCTTTGCTTTTAGTTGCTTTTTGGCTCTTTTTTCAATCGCTCGCAAGAGCGCTTCATCGGCAGAGCTAGGAGAGATGTGAATCACTTCTTTGCTGATTTCCTTGTCCATAATGCCCAAAATTGTTCGATAGAACACCCCAAATACCTGTGCAGCGTCTAAACCCATTTGAGCGGCAGGAGGACCATTGTTGGAAATTGATTTTTTGAAAAATTCATCGTTTATAAGAATGCTTTTAATGATTTTGGAGGTCTCTTTTTCGGGGGAAGCCATAGCATTACTAATCTGGATAAGAATATTAGTAAACTCGCACATCATGGCAGATAAATAGATTTCTGGATGTTGAGGATCAATCAAATAAGCTTGCTCAATAAAATGCCGCGCTTTTTGTATTTCCCCTTGAATGGATAAATGCAAGGCAAATTGTGCCAGCCCACGAACATCTTTAGGCTTAGTCATAACATATTGATTCAAGATACTTAGAACTCCCTGAACATTTTTTCCCTCCTGCAATAAAGAGATTAGATCAGAAACAATTTCAAAACTGTCTGGATGGGTTTCATATTTCCTAAAGCATTGTTTGTAAGCGTATTCTAGATACGTTCTATAATTTGAAAGATCATTGGACGTTTTATAGTTATAAGCAATCTCCATCGCCAATTGCACATCGTCTGGTGTTTCGTCCAATTCTTCTAAGAGTTTAGAAGTCTTTTTCTTTTCCTTCTCTGTAAATTCATACTCTAAATCCAACATATTCCCAGTATAAGAGAAGGTGTAATGTGGCTCTGCCATTGGTGCTTCTGCACATTGTATGAACAATAAACTATCTTCTGTTGTTAAGATATTTTGCCCAAAAATATTAGTTGTTAAGACAAAGAACAAACTACTAATGAAATAAAAAACAGAGTGCTGCTGCGTCATGATTTTAAGTTTTTGCTACGAAATACGAGCTCCAAAATTACAAAAATTATAAAGAAAAGGCTAACTGTTTAGCGAACATTTTATAGATCAAGAAGGGATGAAAAACAATTTTTTGCAATGAAATGACAATTTTTTGCACTTTTAATTAGGAAAGGTACACTACCTTTGATTGTGTACAAAAACAAACAAATAGTTATTTATAAAAACAGTTCAATTAAAGTTATGAAAACAAGATTACTAGGAGTTTTATTTATCGGAATTACATTTTTATTTGTATTGCAAAGTGCTTCAGGAGGACGGGCTGCTGTTGGAGGTCAAGATAGAACAGGCGCACCAGGTTCTTTAGGAGCTTGTACCGCTTGTCATTCAAACAATGGTGCTTTTTCAAGTCCACAAATAGGAGTGGTTGTAACAGATGCCATGGGAGCAACGGTAACCAGTTATGTACCAGGGGATACTTATAATTTATCATTCACAGTTACTAGTGGAGGAACGCCTGTTGGTTACGGTATGCAAGCCGTTATTTTAGATGCAGCTAATGCAAACACAGGAGATCTGCTAACGACTACTAGTGCAAATACACAATTGGCTAGCATTACCAATGGTAGAGAATTTTTAGAGCACCAAGGTAGAAGTTCTACAGGTGTATTTACAGCAACATGGGAAGCGCCTGTTACAGGAACAGGAGATGTAACAGTTTATGCTGCAGGTATGGCTGTGAATGGTTCAGGAACTGCTGGTGACAATACTTCTCCAACAGCTCAGCTTGTTTTATCTGAAAGTATTCCTAGTAGCATAGATGATTTGGATAGAGAAGCGGCAAGCTTTAATATTTTCCCAATGCCTAACAATGGTGCCTTTAATTTTACGAACAAAGACATGACAGGTTTCGTTAAAATTCAAATATATACTTTAGAGGGGCGTTCTGTTTATTCAGAAAACCTACTTTTAGATCATAATGGATCACATTTCATTTATTGCAAGCACCTAGTACCAGGTATTTATATTGTAGAAATGGAAAACGAGAAAACTCGTAAAACACAACAAATGATTGTGCAGTAAATAATAATAGCGTTTAAAAGTCAAGTTCTAAGTGCTTTAGATTCATTTTTTGTAATCTAAAGCACTTTTTTTGTAAGGTATCTTAGCAAATGAAGCCGTATCTTTGAAGTAAGATATATACCATTAATTAAGAAAAAAAACTCAAAATGAAAATAAGAATAATAAGTGTTTTGCTAGGAGCGATGGGTATTTTGTTATGCCTTCAAAGTGCCTCAGGAGGGCGTGCCGCCAATAATGAAATGGATCGAACCAGTTCTCCAGGTTCTATGGGATCTTGTGGTGGTTATTGCCACGGGAGCGCAGGTTTATATCCTAATACACAATTAAATGTTGTTGTCAAAGATGCCACGGGAGCGGTTGTAAATACCTATGTACCAGGACAAGTATATACTCTGGAGTTTGATGTGGTTAGTGATGGAAGTCCTTTTGGCTATGGTATGCAGGCTGTAATTTTAGATAGTTTGGATATGAACACTGGGGATATGTTGTCGGTTTCGACCAGTGAAACACAATTGACAACGATTTCAAATGGTCGTGAATTTATAGAACATCAAGGGATTAGTAGTACAGGTTCGTTTAGAACGACTTGGATGGCTCCAGTTGTTGGGACAGGTACAGTTACGCTTTATGGAGTAGGCATGGCTGTTAATGGTTCTGGATCAACACAAGGAGATGACTTTGCACAGGCAACACCAGTGGTTTTGTCAGAAAGTATCACGAATAATACCTCTAATTTGCAAGCAGCTCAAATCGCTTATGAGGTTTTCCCAAATCCTAATCAGGGAGCATTTTATATCAAAACGACCAAAGTAGAGGGCGATTGCTCGATTAAAGTCTTTAATATAGCAGGTCAAATTGTTTACCAAGAAGCGATAGTACTAGCACAAGGTGCAACACATCAAATCAACTTAAAAGAACCTATTACAGGTGTTTATTGGGTTGAAATAGAGCATGAATTTGCTAAGAAAAGTTATCCAGTGCGTATTTATTAATTCCCATAAAGGAGCGTTAACGCTTTTTTAATTATATTAAAATAGTATTTTTTTAATTTTTTATTTAAAACTAAAAAAATATAGAAAGGCTTAATTAAAAAAAAGAGTTCCAATTGGGACTCTTTTTTTTTATATCTGATTACTAAGTTTTTACATAATTATTGTGTACTTTTAATAAGTATAATAATCCCCATTTATATAAGAAAATAGAATCAAATAGCTTAAGAACAAGGTGCTTTCCTAAGCCATCACTACTTGATTTTATTAATTCGGAAGAAACACTTTTCAGTTTTCAAACGTTCTTAGAAAAAAACATTTTTATTAAAAAATGACTTCTTTGATAAATTGCCCCCACATTAATTTTTGTGTTCATAAATAGAGCTAGGAACAGGTTGTGGAGCATTAAAACAATAGTTCGGTAAAAAGAAACTTATTAGGTTGATTTTTAGGTATTTAATAATTTTTTGTTTTGCTGAATAATTGTAAATCAATCTAATAAAATGGTGCTTTTTTATTTTTGTTTAAAAATCAAAAAATTACCGAATTGTTATAAAACATAGCTTACTTTTTAATAACTCCCAATGTAACTTGGGTTATCCAGTATTGAATTGGAATATACTTTTTAAGTAGAAGGTTCGTTATTATCAAAATAAACGACTTTTTATTTAAAAATTAAGACTAATACCGTTCAATCTTACTGGGGAGGTGAAAAGGTTTCGCTAAAATAGGATCACAACTTTTTCAAACGCTCTTAACGAACGTAGAAACAATTTCTCAAAGAACGAAAAAACTAATTTTATGAAACTTAGATTAATTTACATTTTAGCATTTTCAATTTTTGCGACCTACGTCCTGCAAAGTAAACGGCTAGGACTAGCTGCTCAACTGGGTATGGATCGAACAGGAAGCCCAATAGCGAGTGGTTTAAACTGTGGCTCTTGTCATAGTGGTGCTTTTAATGGCGTAACACTGACCGTGAGGGTTAAAGACAGTGGAGGAACGATTGTTACTACTTATATACCTGGCGATACCTATACCGTCGAGTTTGATCTTGCCAGCCAGTCTGCTTTTACAAGAGGTTTTCAAGGAGTTGCTTTAACCAGTACCAATGCTCAAGCAGGAACTTTTTCTAGTCCTCAAACGAGCACACAAATCTCAGCAGTTGGTACCCGACAATATGTAGAACATAGCAGTCCAGCATTAAGCGCAGGGACGTTTGTC
>CALDEP010000452.1 GCA_937942475.1 uncultured Aureispira sp. | reverse complement strand
CCTTATGATTCTACTTATGTTAATTTTATCTTTTCTCCAGATACAGCACAAAACTATACGGGCTCGATTACTTTCTTTAGTAATGCAGGAGATAGCACGATTTGTTTTGATGCTTATTCAATAGGGGCACCAATCATAGTTGTCAATCCTGATTCCTTATCTGTGACAATCAATTGTGGCGATTCAATAACGGTACCTATCATGATTAGTAATGTAGGTAGTGGACCATTGCATTTCACGACAAACTCTGCAGGTGGTTCGTCAGGTTCTGTTAATGTAGTGGCCTGGACGTATGGAGTGGACTATGGTGGAGAATATAGCAATACCATCAATGGGCTTAATAATTATTACACAAATTATACCCTAACAGAAACAGCTACAATAGATCCTTCAATCTTGCAGAGTTTTCTGAGTACAGCAGATGTGTTGTTGATCGCAGAACAAGAATTTGCATCCATTTTAACACTACAAGGAATGGCACCAACGCTTCAGAATTATGTAAATAATGGTGGTTGGGTCATTGTATGTGGTAATGATTATACAGATATCAATGCTTTGGGTTTATTTAATATTAGTACAGGCAGCAACGCTTCAGGAGCAGCCCAAGCAATAGTAGATCCAAGCAGTCCTTTATTGGCAAATACAACGCCACCCATTAATATGACGAACGCCACTTACTATGGAACGTTCACCAATCCAGGATTTAATACCGTAACCAGTTATGTCGGCTCCTCAGTAGTAGGGGATTTGGATATAGGTTTAGGGAAGGCCATTTATATTGGTTTTGATTATTTTGTAAATACGCCAAATATAGATCAAATCATAGCAAACGCTGTAGAATGGGCATCAACAGGTGCATCAACAGCTTGGATAAGTACCAACCCAGATAATGGAACTGTTTTGGCAGGCGACTCGATGTTGGTAGATGTGATTATTAATGGAAGTGGAATGACAGGAGGAATTTACAATGGTAGTTTGGTGCTTCAATCCAATGATCCTGTAAATCCCTTGTTTACGGTTCCTGTTCACCTAAGCATAACAGGAACGCCAAGTATTGCCTTTAGTGAAAATTGTGTTTTGTTTGATTCAACGATGCAGTTTACCACTGATACAGCAGGAATATGGGTATACAATACAGGCTGTGATAGTTTAAGAATAACAAATATTGTTGCCTCAAATGCTGATGTAAATGCAGATAGTAGTAATTTTGTAGTAGGACCTTATGATTCTACTTATGTTAATTTTATCTTTTCTCCAGATACAGCACAAAACTATACGGGCTCGATTACTTTCTTTAGTAATGCAGGAGATAGCACGATTTGTTTTGATGCTTATTCAATAGGGGCACCAATCATAGTCGTAAATCCTGATTCCTTATCTGTGACGATCAATTGTGGCGATTCAATAACGGTACCTATCATGATTAGTAATGTAGGTAGTGGACCATTGCATTACACAACAAACTCTACAGGTGGTTCGTCAGGATCTGTCAATGTAGTCGCTTGGACGTATGGAGTGGATTATAGTGGAGAATATACCAATACCATCAATGGGCTTAATAATTATTATACAAATTATACCCTAACAGAAACAGCTACAACAAACCCTGCGACCTTGCAGAGCTTTTTGAGTACAGCAGATGTATTGTTGATTGCCGAACAGGAAACGGCATCCTTCTTAATCCTTCAAGGAATGGCACCAACGCTTCAGAATTATGTAAATAATGGCGGTTGGATTATTGTATGTGGTAATGATTATACAGATATTAATGCTTTGGGTTTGTTTAACTTGAGTTCAGGTACGAATACTTCGGGAGGAACGCAACTAATTGTAGATCCAAGTAGTCCTTTATTGGCAAATACAACGGCGCCACTTAATATGACAAACGCAACCTTCTATGGGACGTTCACAAATTCAGGATTTAATACGGTGACTAGTTATGTCGGCTCCTCAGTAGTAGGGGATTTGGATATAGGCTTAGGAAAAGCCATTTATATTGGCTTTGACTATTTTGTAAATACGCCCAATATAGATCGAATCATAGCAAATGCAGTGGAATGGGCATCAACGAGTCGTACAACAGCTTGGATAAGCACCAACCCAGATAATGGGACCATTTTGGCAGGTGATTCCATGCTTGTAGATGTCACGATTAACGGAAGTGGACTGTCAGGAGGAATTTACAATGGTAATTTGGTGCTTCAATCCAATGATCCTATCAATCCATTGCTTAGCATCCCTGTTCACTTAACGATCATCGAAGAACCAAACATCGACTTTAGTGAAAATTGTGTTTTGTTTGATTCGACCATGCAATTTACTAGTGATACAGCAGGAATATGGGTGTACAATACAGGTTGTGATATTTTGCAAATTAGTAATATTACCACTACCAATGCAGATGTGAATTCATTGATAAGCAGTTTAATAATTCCAGCCAACGATTCTTTTTATGTTAATTTTGTGTTTTCTCCAACGTTAATACAAGCCTATTCAGGTAGTATTACTTTCTTTAGTAATGCAGGAGATAGTACGATTTGTTTTGCTGGAAATGGCATTGGAGCACCTCTGATTGATGTGAATCCAGATTCTATTTTTGTCACCATTAATTGTGAAGATTCAGTGGTCGTTCCCTTGACGATAAGTAATATTGGCACAGGAACCTTGGCATACAATAATACAGCTATGAATGCTTGGCTTGCGCTTTCTTCCAATAGTGGAACGCTTGCATCAGGCGGTTCAAACACAGGCAATGTAATTGTATATGGAACGGGACTCGTAGGAGGCGTTTATTCATCTAGTATACTAGTTGCTTCCAATGATCCTAGCACACCAACATTAACGATTCCTGTCATTCTAACCGTCGAAAGAAATGCTATTTTAGGCGTTTCTGATAGTTGTATCAATTTAGGAAGTGTGGTGCAAAATGTATCAGGAATGGATAGCGTATTAGTAAGTAATACAGGTTGTGAAGCGATGTATATTACGAATGTTCTATCAAATTCTAGTGCATTAGTAGGGACGGTTGACGCTGTTATTGTTCCTCCAGGACAATCCGCTTGGTTACAAGTGACTTATACTAGCAATGTTTTGGGAGTATTTAATGCAACGATTACCATTGTTACAGCAAATCAAGATACCAGTATTTGTGTTTATGGTATCATTACAACAGCGAATGATGTAAAACAATTAGATGGTTCTGAGGCTATTGCCAAGATTTATCCTAATCCTAATAATGGAGACTTTACATTTTATTATGAAGGGGATAGCAAAGCTATTAATCTGAACTTGTACGGTGTTAACGGACAATTAATTATTAGCAAAGAACATCAAGTAACAAAATCTTTGTTAGTGAATTTCAGTGATTTGAATCTTTCTGAAGGTGTTTATTATTTGGAAATGATTTCGGATAAAGAAACAAAAACACTAGAGTTGATCGTGATAAAGCCTTAATGTTTTAGGGGGCGATTCTTAATAGAATTTATTACAGTGTCTATAAAATAGATGAAGAGGTTGTCGGAAAATTCTGACAACCTCTTTTTTATCTTTTAATTCTTGATAATCTGAGGCGATGGTTTATTATAGCTTTGCTTTTTTATTAGGGTTATCTTTCAAAAAACTACCCCAGTCGTTGTATTTTTTTTGTCCCAAAGCAAGTCCTTGAGTTTGGATATGATGACAAAAAGCAACCCCCAAAGCATCAGTTGCATCTAATAAATTAGATTTAATCTCTCCATCAACAATATGAGGCAACATTCTTGCAACTTGTTCCTTAGAAGCATTTCCATTTCCTGTGACCGCTTTTTTGATACTACGAGGAGAATACTCCTCCACTGGAATTCCTTTTTCGGCAATGGCAACCATCGCAACCCCTTGCGCTCGACCTAATTTGAGCATAGATTGTACATTTTTGCCATAAAAAGGCGCTTCAATTCCTGCATCTGTGGGTTGATAAAGTAGGATTAGCTTTTGAAGTTCAGTGAAAATGTGGGCTAATTTTTGACCATGATTATCATATTGACTCATGTTAAGAACACCCATTGTAATAATACGGGGCTTCTTTTTACCGAGGACTTGTATAAAGGCATAGCCTAATACATTACTGCCAGGGTCTACACCCAATATAATTTTTGGTTTTACACTCATGCTTTGATGGATTCAAAATTTAGATCGTGAAACAGGTTGATTTATTAAAAATAGACGTTCTTTGACAAGTCGTGTGGTAATAATTAAAACTACTTTTCTATTAGACAGTATGAGTCGTAAGTTTCAAGTAGAAAGTCGTATGTTTTCTTTTGATAATAAACGACTTACGACTTTCTACTTAAAACTTATATCCCAATTCATAACTGTTAAAAGACAGCCTATGTTTTAAACTCCACACGATTTGCAAAAGAACCATTTATTTTAAAGCAAAGTACAATTTAATATGACGATTAGAATTGCAACATCAGTAGATTTTCCAAATATTGCTGCGATTTACAACGAGTTTATTCGCTTAGGTAGTTCAACTATGGAAGAAAAAATCCATGATGAAAAAGATATAGCTGCTTGGGTTGAAAAATTCAATGCAAGGGAGCGATTGTATGTGATGGAAGTTGCGGATGAAATTATAGGGTGGGGAATTATTAAAAAATACAGCGACCGAGAAGGTTATCGTTTTGCTGCTGAAACGGCCGTTTACCTCACTTCTTCACAGGTAGGAAAAGGCTATGGCAGTCGTATGAAAGAATACTTGATAGAGCAAGCTCGATTATTGGAATACCGTCATTTAATTGCTAAAATATTTGCAAAAAATGAAGGAAGTATTCGATATAATATGAAATTAGGATACACTTTAGTTGGGACTCAAAAGAATATTGGATTTAAGAATGGGGCGTGGCAGGACGTTGTCATTTTACAATTGTTGTTGTATTAATGTTTCATTCTAAGCCTAAATAAAAATAGTATAGAGTAGAATCTGAATAATTATAAAATTTCTTAAAGACAAAAAATAATATGAAAACTGAAATCTTATCAAAAGGCTTAGAAGTATTGGTTGAGAATTTAAGTACTGCTATTGAGAAGGAAGGAAATTTGAATCCTTTGCGAGCATGCGAAATTGTATCAGCTGCTAAGATAAGCGTAGAGGATCTGGAACCTTATTCAGATTTTGATCATCCAGTTGAAGATTGTTATGGTCGTAAATTGGTGGTAGACAATGGCAACTTCGAGGTGATGGTGATGTCTTGGAATCCAGGTCATTATTCTTCCATTCACAATCATGGATATACACAATGGGGAGTCGTGCAGGTTTTTGGAAACACACACCACATGATCTATCATGTAAAAGACAACGAACTTCGTTTTTCTAAAAAAGAAATCTTAACTCCAACAGGTGTTGTGAAGGTGAACAATAAGTTCATTCACCAAATGGGAAATGCGACCACTGAACGCTACATGACGCTACATGTCTATGGTTCTAATGAACGCAATAAGGACATTACAGCTGATGCACAAAATTATGATTTGGAATTCGACAGAATGTCCCAAACAACTGGTGGTGCCTTTTTTAATTTACCTGAAAATGAGATTTATAATTTCCAAGAAGGACCTAAGCCAACGAATGAAGTGTTATTACAATACATGCACTTGCTGTTGAATTATTATAACAGGCAACCAGAAAGTTTGAAGATGGAGGAATTGAAAAACAATATTATTAGAAGGGTAGAGCAACAATTGTTGAAGAATGCCAATTTAGAAGTTAATGAATTGATTTGAAGGTGAATTTAAAATTGAATTGCCTGTTGCTTTTGATAATAATACAATTTTTTGTTTTTATTCAGAGCTAAAAAGCCTCGAATAGGTACGCTGATTCTCTGTATAAACTCGGACGATATAAATTGATGGAGGTAAGCTTTGTCCCAAAGCTACTTCTATCTCAAAAGAAGGCGACAAGGGGATGCTTTTTAACAAGTGCCCACTTATATCAAATAGATCAACGCTTTGTATTAACTCACCTGAAAGCGAAAGATATAGCTTTCTATTTTTATAATGAAAGGTCTGTATACCCGATAATTCCTGCTCTTCAATAGAAGTGGACGTCATCACCCCTGCGTTTAAATTATTGGGACAAGTAATATTTTGATTGAAAGCATAAACACTATCATAAAAAACTTGACTTGAATCTTCATAAGAACAAACGGTTTGGTATAGTGGATCTGATTGTAATCCTTGCTCAAATAAATAAAAAAGACCCTCCAAATAGCCATAATTACCCAGACCTTCTACCCATTGCATCTGAACCACATTGGGGCCTCCATTAGTGCCTGTTACCCATAGCCGTTTGCGAGATCCACTCATTGTGTTTACATAATCTACACTATCACAAGTAAATGTAAAAACCCCTCCTCCTGGATAAAAAATGGTTGTTGAACCTCCTTGAACTAAACTAAAGTCATAGACTAAAAAGTCCGTTTGATAAAAGGCTTCTCGAACGTAAACTTGTTGTGTAGAAGTGTCCTCTCGAACCCAATAAGTATCTGTACTATCACTTAAAATGGTCTTGTAATCTAAATTATTAATTACAGTATCTCCTGTCACATGGTACCAAAAATAACTTTTTTGCCCAAAATCAACTTTAACCATAAACCAATCTGTTTGTTTTAAAAAAGGCTGATACTGAGCGTTTAAAGTCAAGGAGAGAAAAAAACATACGGCTATAGTCCAAAATAAGTTTTTCATTTTTTGAATTGAGGTTATTAAGACACGCTCTAATGTTAGTCGCTATTGGCTTATAGAGAGCAAATACCTTTGTGTATAAATCAAAATACAGTTTTAATCCAATATTTGATAATTTATCTTTACCTCATTAGCATTGACTACCAATACATTCAATATGATATTATCAAATGATAATTGACTATCTTTTCCTAAGAATAGGTTTTGAGTATAAGTGATTTTGTTTTTTGTAATCTTGCAATTGACTAAATACTCATCCTTATGATATAGCTTTTGTATCCCCGAAAAAACATAATTCAGCTTGCCTATTTTTATTGTTTTTTTCTTTTTTTTTGGAGATAACTTTACAATTCTATTTTTGTTCTTTTGGAATAGAGATTTAGGTGTTTTTACAAGATTTACTTCCCATATAAAATGCGTATTATTTATGGTGTCAGGCACATGATATCCAAAACAATATTTGACATCCAACAACTTCCATTGTTTCTCTCCTAAGGTTATTACCGTACTATCTGTCAAAAAAAGCCTTTTTTGAATTAAAGTATCTTGTAATTGAGTTGTTTCATTTCCTTGTGGCAACTGAATCCAATCAACTTCATGTAGTGTTGCTATTCGATATCTAAAGAAATCTAAATCAGTACATGCTGGATATGGATCTGGAATTGGAGGAGGGTTGGCAAAATATTCGGCACCTGCTTTAGAACCAAGACCAAAGGAGTTTCGTTTGACGTAATAATAACGCACGGAATACTCTCGTAGTGCGGCAGATTTTTTTTTCATATTAAAAAGAACAGAGTCTATTTCTACCGAGTGTCCTCGCCAAGAAAAAGCATTAAAAGTCAATGCTTCATTTTTTTTTGCCCGCCATGTCTTTTGGAGTTCAATAAAATTGATTTGTCTGTTTTCATTTTCCTCTTCAATTCCATGACTTAATGAAACCAATTTTGGATGTTTTGCCAAAGGAATTATTCTGGGATAACCATACCCCTCTTCAAGACCATAAGAATACTTCATCAGAAGTGTATCTTGCGCCTGACTATTAACAAAGAAAGCCATCATAAAAAATAATACTAGAATAAGTTTCATGATGTTTATTTTTTAAGAATACCAAAGGTTTGGTAAACAGCTTCTATTGATAACTCTACAGATTCTCCTTCACTAGAATCAAATATCATTAAACCATTACTAGAGTATGAAAAACGATATTCTATATCATCTATATCTACCCATGTAGCCATACTTTTTTGAAGAATTACTTCTAATTTATCGAGAGGAATGATAGGTTTTAAGATCAATTTATGAATAGAAATATCTTTTTCAATACCATTTATTACTAGAGTAACAATTGTATCCTCAATATTCTTAACGATGCAGATATCTCCATCGGAATTTTTCCATTGAATATGTTTTTCTTGAAGTAGTGATAATTGGTTGACTGTACTCATCTTTAAAAAACTATTGATAGTTTTTATTGGCTTTTCTATTGAGTTTTGTAAATCGGTAGGACATTCAACCCCTGCTGTAAGCGGACAGCTTGCAACTCTAGCAAAATTTTTCATTAGGTAAGAATCTACATGATGGTAATTTACCTTCAAAGATACAGGATCTGTTATGGCTAATATTATGGTGTTTTTATCTTCATCTATATCCACAGATGTAACACTATAAGCGTGTGCAGAATCTCCTATTGTAATGATTTTATTTTTATTCTCAATAAACCAGTTTTGGAGTTCTTGTTCATTGATATCGCCATTTGTTAGAGATATCTCAGGAGATGCTTGACCAGTAAGAACACTTAATATTGTATTAATAGCATAGCCATCTTTCCCGAAAATAGAATAACCACCAAGTAAACTAGCTACCGCTTTTTCTATTAATAAAACCCAAATTTCGTTATCTCCTTTATTTAGAAAATGAGGTTCCCCATCTTCCTTTGAATAAAATTCATTAGACACTAACACCTGTACTTTTTTACCTGTAGTTTCTTTTTGTGGTAAATAGAGTGTTACAGCATAATTACTTATAATTTGCTGAGTACTATTTTTAGATTGACCTTTTGGTGTTATTGCATTTTTAATGAACTGTGGTTCTTTAGCTGCTATCTGCATCAAAGCAGCAAGTAAGGTGCAATTGCCTTTATAGGTTTGTTGTACATCATTAGAATCAATACTACAAAGGTCATTTTCATTTCCTTCAAATAAAGGTAAGTCAAAAATTTTATAGGTAAGTTGACTCAATTCGCTAGGTAAAGAGGGTTTACCTAGATCCAAAATTAAGTCCCCTGAATCATTATAGCTAAAGGATTTTTCTATTTTTTCTTGCGCAATTAATTGTCTAGCAATTATTTCTGAAAATCTAATATACTCTTCTTGGTTATCTGCGACGGTTTCA
>CALDEP010000451.1 GCA_937942475.1 uncultured Aureispira sp. | reverse complement strand
GTCAATTTAGGGCGAGATACTGACACTACTGGCGCAATTACAGGTGGCTTGGCAGGCATTCTTTATGGCGAAGAAGGAATTCCCATGACTTGGGTCGCTTATTTGGCTCGTTTTAACAATATTATAAATTTAATTGATCGTTTGCAGATAAAATTATAAGTTTCGTCTAGATGTCTCTTCATTTTGGAATTAATTATCTTTTTTAGGTCTTGTGTTTTTATAATCCTTATTATGGTTCTCTGACAATTTTTGCCAACCTATACCAAATGGCTTCGATTTTGCTATTTTTGTTATAAGTCGAAAGTCGTAAGTAGTAAGCAAAATCATTGTCAGCTAATAGCTTACGACTTTCTACTTATAAATACGACCAAAATCCTACTGTTATGAAAAAGAAAAAAAGTAGGCTGCGGCAAAAATTGTCAAAGAACCCTTATTATAATAACCATTCCTTCACTTCCAAAATAAAACACAATATGTCTAGCCTAAAAATAAGTAACCTTTCCAAAATCTATCCAAATGGCGTTAAAGCATTGGATAACATTTCTCTTGAAATTCCAAACGGAATGTTTGGCTTATTGGGTCCCAATGGCGCAGGAAAATCATCGCTCATGCGTACGATTTCTTCTTTGCAAGAAGCCGATAGTGGTTCTATTTTTTTAGATGATCTAGATGTGTTTAAAAACCCTACTGCATTAAGAAAAGTCTTGGGCTACCTTCCTCAAGAATTTGGCGTTTATCCACATATTACCGCCCTGCAATTGTTGGATCACGTTGCGATTCTCAAAGGGATTAGTAATAAAAAAGAACGTAAAAATTTGATTGAGTATTTACTAGAAAAAGTAAATTTAACAGAACAAAAAAACAAAAAAGTCAAAAGTTTTTCAGGAGGAATGAAGCAACGAGTGGGCATTGCACAAGCGCTAATTGGCAATCCCAAACTGATTATTGTAGACGAACCCACCGCAGGTTTAGACCCTGGAGAACGCAACCGTTTTCACAATTTACTGGCTTCGGTTGGCGAAGAAGTTATTGTCATTCTTTCTACTCACATTGTGGACGATGTAAAAGAACTTTGTTCTAATATGGCGATTATGAACAGCGGACAATTGGTTTATCAAGGGACGCCTCAAAAAGGTATTGACGAACTTCAAGGAAAGGTTTGGAGAAAAATAATTAGCCGAAACGAAGTCGAAGCCTACCAAAGTAAGTACTATGTGATCTCTGACAAATTAATTGCAGGCAAACCACTCATTCATATTTTGGACGAAAGTAATCCAGAAAATGGTTTTGAAGCCATCACACCGAGTATTGAAGATGTGTTTTTTAGCAAAATCAAACAGACAAACGAAACGGCGTCTAGCCTTTAGTTTTCATTTCTAAGTCTATTCTTCTATCTCATCAAAGCCTATTTTGTGCTTTTCAATTATAAATTTTATGTTCTTACAATTCTTCAAACAAGAAATATCCATGTCGCTCAAACGATCGATGATTTGGATATTTTTTCTAATCATAACGCTTTTAGTTACAGGCGCTGTAGCTAGTGATAATATAATTATTGGTGGCAGTGTTGGAAATGTGTATAAAAACGCCCCCCATATTTTAACGCAGTATACCATGATCTTAAGTCTCGTTTGCATTATGATGCCTGCGGCATTTTTCAACAATGCAGCCCTTCGAGATTACAACCATAAGTTTAATGAAATTCTCTTCAGTACGCCTATCGGGAAAGCAGGCTATTACTTTGGGCGTTTTATGGGCGCCTTAGTCCTTTCTATTATTCCTTTTTTGGGAATTTTTGTTGGTTTTTTCTTAGGAACTCAAATTGCATTAGCCACAGGTTCTATAGATGCAGAGCGAATTGGTCCCTTGTACCTTAGTTCCTTTTTTAATAACCTCGTACTTTTCATCATTCCTAATTTATTTATTGCAGGAGCGATTATTTTTGCCATTGCTAATAAATGGAAAAACACGGTTGTTTCTTTCGTAGGCGCTTTGGTCATCATTGTTGCTTACTTTTCTTCTGGAAGTCTAGCGTCTAATATTGACAATGAAACCCTTGCTGCCTTGACAGATGCCTTTGGAATTAGAACCTACAGCATTGATACTAAATATGCTACTGCTCTTGAAAAAAACACGATTGGCGTTGGTTTTAGTTACCTCATGATTATGAATCGATTGTTCTGGTTGGGGCTAAGTAGCATCTTGCTTTTGGCTTCTTATTTTTCATTTTCATTCGCAGAAAAGAAGACCAAAGCCAAAGCAAAAAAAGCGAACAAATCAGAAGCAGTACCTTTGAAAGCATTGCCAAAGCCAGCCTTTTCGATCACCTTCGATCGCCAAACCTTGGTACAGCAATTTACTAGTTTCTTTAGCTTAAACTTCTACAGCATTACTCGTAGTGCTACCTTCAAAACGCTGTTTATTTTTAGTGGGATTATGTTACTCACTTCTTTGTTTGGTGGTTTTGAATACTTTGGTTTACAATCTTATCCTGTTACCTACAAAATGTTGGACACCTTAAATGGCTCCTTAGTTTTATTTGAAATTATCATTATTGTTTTCTTTAGCGGTGAATTGGTTTGGCGAGATCGAGCCGCAAAAATTAATGAAGTCATTGATGCCACCGCACACAATTCTATTGTTGCCTTGTTTGCAAGAGTGATTGCTTTAGTTTCAACCGTAAGTATCATTCATTTTGTTGCCATGCTGGTTTGTATGTTGTACCAAGTTTTGAATGGTTATTATAACCTACAAATAGGTTTGTATCTACAATTTTTCCTAATTGATACGTTACCAACTTTTGTTTTTTGGTCCTTTGCATTGGTTTTTGTTCAAATTCTTTGTAATAACTTATACATTGGCTATTTTGTTTCTGTTATTCTAATCTTCTTTCTAGGAATCATTTGTTTAGTCTTTGAAGTAGATTCTCACATGGTCAATTTAGGCTCTACGCCTTTCTTCCGTTATTCCGATATGAATGGATTTGGTGCCGCTTTGACGAGTGTGCTTTGGTTTAATTTATATTGGATTTTACTCGGTATTATTTTACTTGGTTTTGGTGGTTTGATTTGGGTGCGAGGAACGACTACAGGGCTTAGCAATCGGATTAAATCGGTCAAAAAACACCTGAATCCTAAATATGCGATGGGACTTGGTGCCCTTACTCTTTTATGGTTTGCAACCGCTAGTTTTATCTTCTACAATACACAAGTATTAAATGAACGAGAGGGTGCTGATGCAGCAGAATTAGTACAAGCCAATTATGAAAAAAATTACAAAAAATATCAAGGCATTCCGCAGCCAAAAATCACGGACATTACCTACAATATTGACATTTTTCCAGAAAGTAGAACGGTCTTGAGTAGCTCAGAAGTTGTGTTAACCAACAAGTCTCATAACTTTATTGACTCCATCCATTTAATCATTGATGAGGATTGGAATATGGCACTAAAAATTCCAAATGCTACCCTAGTTTTTGAGGACAAAGATGTCGGTTATCTTATTTATCAACTAGATGAAGCCTTGGCACCTCACAAAAAAATGACGATCGAAGTGGAGGCTTCTTATGTTCCTAAAGGCTTTGAAAATGAAGTGAGTAATTTGAGTATTGCACAAAATGGAACCTTCATTAACAACAACAATGTATTGCCTTATATAGGATATATGGAAGGTTTTGAGTTAAATGAAAAATACACTCGAAAAAAACATGACTTAGCACCTAAGGAATATATGCCGACTTTAGAATCGCCTTGTAGCGATCATTGTATGAGCAATTATTTGACCAATGGTGGTGCCGATTGGGTGAATGTAGAAACCTTTATTTCAACGACAGAAAACCAAGTGGCGATTGCTCCTGGAACTTTAATTAAGGAAACAAAAGAGGGTAAGCGAAAAAAATATCATTACAAAGTAGATCGTGCTTCGCAGAACTTTTATTCTTTTATGTCTGCTAAATATGAAGTCGCTCGACGAAATTGGAACGGCATTGATATTGAAGTTTATTATGACAAACAACACGACTACAATATTGAAATGATGTTAAATGCCGTGCAAAATTCTTTGGTTTATTATACGAAGCATTTTGGTCCTTATTATCACAAACAAGCTCGAATCATAGAATTTCCACGTTACTCTAATTTTGCACAAGCATTCCCTGGCACCATGCCGTATTCGGAGTCCTTTGGCTTTATTATTAACTTGGAAGATGCCAATGATAACAATGTTATTAATGCCGTTATTGCACACGAAATGGCGCATCAATGGTGGGCGCATCAAGTGATTGGCTCTAGTATGGAAGGAAGTACCATGTTGTCGGAAAGTTTTGCCGAATATTCTTCTTTGATGGTTATGAAAAATGACTTAAATGACGATCTTAGAATGAAGAAATTTCTAAAATATGACTTTGATCGTTATTTGGGTGGGCGTAGCTCTGAAACAAACAAAGAAACACCGCTATACAAAGTACAAAACCAAGGCTATATTCATTATGGTAAAGGAGCTTTAATTTTGTATGCTTTACAAGATTATATTGGAGAAGATAGTGTCAATCAAGCCATGCAAGAATTCTTGGAACTCTATCGTTATCAAGAACCACCTTATCCAACTTCGCTCGATTTTTTAAAGATTCTAGAACCAAAGGTGCCCGATTCTCTAAATTATCTAATCACAGATTGGTTCAAAGAAATTACGTTGTATGATTATCGCCTAAAAGAAGCCGATTATCAAGTTTTGGACAATGGAAAATATCAAGTAAACCTAAGTATTGAAGCCTATAAGATGCGAGTCGATTCTATCGGTACAGAAACTAAGATTGATTTTAGAGATTGGGTTGATATTGGAATTTACACGGACGAAGACGAAAAAGAACTTGCTGTCGTGGAGCGTGTTTTGTTTGATAATAACAAGTTAGAAATAAGCTTGGTGGTAGACAAAATTCCTGTAAAAGCAGCGATAGATCCCAAACGTTTGTTGATAGAACGAACCATTTCTGACAATGTCAAGTCTGTTCTTTTAAAAGAATAAGATGTTGGTTTATTTCCAATTCTTAACATAACCAATAAAAAAGCTATTGTTCGCAGATAAAAAATGCCCATTGGTCTAAGTAAAGGTACAAATTGGAACAAAAAACAAATATTTATGGTATTCTAATTAATAAAAGCATTTATTGAGTTTAAATTTTTCAATAAAAAACTAAGATTCTTGTTAAAAGCAGTAAATTAGTTGCTTATTTCATACACAAAAAATTATTAAAAAAAACGATATAAATATGAGTTCTGAGAAACCTCAAGTTATCAAAGCAAAAGTTGGCTTTTTCAAACTATTTTTTACTTCCTGTTTAGGCACATTATTGGCTTTGGGAGTAGTTGTTGGAGGTTTTATTTTTGCTGGAGTCCAAGCATCACAAGGTAGTCTCCCCACGATAAAACCAAATACTGTCTTAAAGTTACAATTCAACAAACCACTTCCTGAACTATCGAACAATGTAGTACAGGACCCTTACGATTTTCAAGGAATGCTCAAGGACAATATTGGTTTGAGAGATGCTTGTAAATTGATTGCTATTGCCATGAACGATGACAAAATCAAAGGAATTTATTTAGATTTAAGTTCTATTCCAATTGGCTGGGCATCTTCAAAAGTTTTGCGTGACCAATTAGTAGCCTTTAAAGAAAGTGGTAAATTTATCATGTCTTATGCTACTTATTATGACCAAAAAGCATACTATTTTGCTTCTGTTGCTAATCCAATTTATGTACATCCAGAAGGTGGTTTTTCTTTCTATGGCTTTGCAGGTGAAATGACTTATTTCAAAGGCTTGATGGATAAATTAGGTGTTACAGCACAAATTTTCTATGCGGGTAAATTCAAATCTGCGACAGAACCGTTCCGTCGTGCAGATATGTCAGAAGCCAATCGCAAACAGGTGACTGAATACCTTGGTGGTATGTACGATCTGTATTTAGAAGACCTAGCGGCTTCTCGTAATATAGGAACCGATGAATTGTTCCGTATTGCTAATAATGGCTTGATTAGATCGCCTAAAGATGCTGTTACGTACAAATTGGTAGATGCTACTAAATATAAGGATGAAGTATTGGACGAACTACGTGAGAAATTGGGTACTTCAGAAGATGATGAAATCGAAGTGGCTACCTTAAAAAAATACATGTCTATTCACAAAGATGCCCTTAAAGAAAGTAATGGTTCTGATAAAGTAGCGGTTGTTTATGCAGAAGGTAGTATCGTCGATGGTCAAGGAGATAAAGGTTCTATTGGTGGCGATAAATACGCTAGTATTATTAGAAAATTACGTAAAGACAAAAACGTAAAAGCGATCGTAATGCGTGTTAACTCTGGTGGTGGTAGCGCTTTAGCTTCTGACATTATCTGGAGAGAATTGGAAAAAGCAAAGGAACAAGGAATCAAAATTGTTACTTCAATGGGTGATGTAGCTGCTTCTGGTGGTTATTATATTGCTTCTAATTCTGAAAGAATCTTTGCCGAAGATCGTACGATTACAGGTTCTATTGGTGTCTTTGGTATGATTCCAAACATGAGAGGCTTGTTCGAAGATCACCTTGGTGTTACGATGGATACAGTCAAAATTGGCAAATATTCGATGATGTCTAGAGGTAGTGCTTTCTATGAGTTCAGCGAAGAGGAAGGTCAAATTATTCAAGCAAGTGTTGACCAAGTTTATACGACCTTTAAAACACGTGTTAGTGAAGGACGTAATATGAGCATGGAAGCGGTTGATAGTGTTGCACAAGGACGTGTTTGGCTAGGTGAAACTGCTTTAGAAATTGGCTTGGTTGATGAATTGGGTGGTTTAGAGGATGCGATCAAAGCGGTTGCTAGTTCTGCCAACTTAACAGAAGATGATTATCGTGTTGTTGGTTATCCTAAAACAAAATCATTTGAAGAGCAATTACTTGCTGCTTTGGGTGAGGGCGACGATAGCGATGAAATGAAAACGAAATTGCTTCAAAATTTCAAATCTTCTTTGACGCCTAGTGAATACAGCGAGTACATGGAGTACATCAAAGCAGTTGAGATGGTTAAGTCTATGAAGGGGGTTCAAATGAGAATGCCTTGTCAATTAAAAATTAAGTAGTTAAAATTAAAGAAGCTTTAATATATTTTATAAAAGTCATTTCCTTTCTTAGGAAATGGCTTTTTTTATTTTTATTTTGTATTATTCTGAGTACATTATTGGAATAATTCTGATTATAACAATTTGCTGTGCTGCCTACTAGGTAAGCCTGTAAGAGCCACATTGGAAGCTTATTATGATAAAAAATAACACGATCACAGCAAACTGTTACAATCAGGAAGAATCATCTCCCCCTAATCTTTCTTTATGATAGATTTTTAGACCTTATTCAAAAAAATGGAAATACTAGACAACGAAATAGACATTTACCAAAGTCCTGAAGAACATGAATGGAAAACGTTTATTGGTCCAAATGCCAATTATTACATTCCCATTTGGCACAAATTTCAAAAACAAGATACCAAAGTACACTTTCATTTGCCTGCCTTATTTTTAAATATCCATTGGATAGGCTACCGAAAAATGTACAAATATGCCATTTCCTATCTTTTGTTTCTTCAAATCGTCCCCCTTTTAATCTTTTTTTTAATAGATACTGGTGGTTACCTTGAAGTACAATTCATGCTATTCTTCTCCTATCCTTTTTTTGGGCTCTTTAGTAATTGGCTCTATTACAAGCATGCACAGCAAATAATTGCCACTATAAAAAGCACCCACAGCAACGAAGCTAGTCGCCAAAAGGCGCTTCAGGAAGCAGGACAGACGAACCCTGCATCCCCATTTATCTTGTTCTTTCTTTCTATCTTTCTTGGCGTTTTTGTACCTTTACTTTTGAGCTTTTTTAAATAAGAACATCTTCGGAATTTTAGTTTTGACTTAAAATCTCCAACAAGTTCTAAACCATTTCCTTTTTAGTTTTAACAACAACAATAAATGCCCCTAAGCAACGACAGAGATGACCTAGAAATCGCTACAGCAGAACGTTATAAAAAAGCGGTTCCTTTGCCACTTCGAATATTAGCAGTTCTTATTTCTATTGTTTTCCATCCTTTATTTATCTTAAGTTACGCTTACATTCTCTTAGCTTTTTTCAATCCTTTTCTTTTTGGAGAAGCAAGTACAGAGCGTATTTTTGCCTTTGGAAAATTAAACTCCAAAGGGCTTTTATTTGTACATTTACTATCTTTTAGTTGCATTATTCCATTGGTTGGTGTCCTGCTAATGCGAGGTTTAGGAATGGTTAGAACGCTTTCTCTAACGACTCAAGATGAGCGTAAAATTCCTTATATATTAACGGGCATGTTTTACATGGCAATGGTCGCACAAAACAGTACGACAGGGCTTCCGTTGGAAATCAAAATTTTCACCCTTGGAGCAACAATTGCCTTATTTATTGCTTTTTTTATCAACTTATTTACCAAAATAAGTATGCATACCGTTGGTATGGGGGGATTTTTAGCCATGATAATTATCATTATAGCTAGAAGTTATGGTGGAGCAGAATTTCTATTCGTATTTGGTGTTTTAGCTTGTGGTTTGGTTGGAACCGCTCGTTTGCTCTTGGGCTCACATCAAGTTTCTGATGTTTATGGCGGTTATTTTGTGGGTTTCCTAGCGCAATTTGTGGCACTTAATTATATGTTTAGCACTACCTAGTTGATGACCCAATAAGAACAGCCATCAATTCATCCTGCGCTTTCATCATTTTATTTTGCAAGATTTTTTGTACAAATCTAGGTAATTCACCTCCAATTTGGAGTTGAAACTTAATGGCTGTGCTATTCTTAATCTCATTCTTTTCAAAAGAATAATTTATCTCAGCATCCGTCCAAGGGATGCCCAAAATAGTATATTGAATTTCCTTATTATTAATATTATTAACCTGTACAATCGCCTTATACTTAATCCTAAAAGGCAAATAACGATAAGGTTGCTCGATAATTTGATAAGCCTTTCCCAAGTCCCTCCTTTCAAGAAATTCGACCTTTCTAATTAATGGATGCACCAATCCATAAAGGTTCAAGTCTTCAAAAGTTTCAAAAAGAAGCTCCAAAGATTGGTCAATTGTGTAGATTTTTTCTAGCTCCATTTACATCAAAGCAATTACCTGCGGAGGCAAGAAAATACTAGCATCTCCCCCACCTTTGATAATTTCACGCACGACTGTTGAACTATAACAAGTATATTCCGCTGCGGCAATTAAGAAGACCGTTTCCAAATTCTCTCCAATTGTAGAATTTAAGTTAGCAATCGTATTTTCATAATTAAAATCCGTAGAATTACGCAAGCCTCTCAATAAAAAATTAGCCCCTTTTTCTTTGCAATAAAAAGCAGTCAACTGCTCATAAGTATCCACTTCCACGGTTGGCTCATCCTCAAAAGCAGCTTTCAAAAAAGCAATGCGTTGCTCTGTATCAAAAAAGTATTTTTTAGAAGAGTTGATGCCCATGGCTACAATAATTTTATCAAACATAGGAATCGCACGCTTAACAATATTAACATGTCCTTTTGTAATTGGATCAAATGATCCTGCAAATACAGCTGTTCTCATTTTTAGTTTGTTTTGGGTATTTTTCTTCATTACTCCGTTGAAAAATCGTATTAGTTTGATTATCAGCAAGATGCACTTTTGCCAATTGAAGTACTAAAAAGCTGATAATCAAACTAATGCAAGATGCTTTTTTATGTTTTTCATAGAAAAACTAAAAAATCAACGGAGTATTATTTCTTAATACGCTAATATAAGAGAATCTTTAGATTATGCCGAGCAAGCACAAAAAAAATGGTTGGAACAAAGTCATACACTACCTTATGCCAACCACTCTCAAAATATATTTCGTTCTTTGACAAATCGTGTGGTAATAATTTAAACTACTTTTCTATTAGACAGTATGAGTCGTAAGTTTTAAGTAGGAAGTTGTATATTTTCTTTTGATAATAAACGACTTACGACTTTCTACTTAAAACTTATATCTCAATTCATAACTGTTAAAAGATAGCCTATGTTTTAAACTCCACACGATTTGCAAAAGAACCATATATTTTAACACTCTAATTCGTTTTCGTTACCCCACGATCCTTAGGATACTTCACCTCATATTCAAACTTCACTTTCAGCGTCTCATTTGATTTCACCTTACGCCTCCAACGCAAAGAACCATAAGGTTCGTAGAAAATAGCACTAGAGCTTTCCAGTAATTTAATTTCTAAGTCTTTGTTTTTAGACACAGGAACTTGATCTAGTATCGTAATGTCAATTTCTTCACTCTTATTATTACGAACACTAATTTCAAAACCTAAATTTTCTTTAACAAAACTACCTTGCTCTTTACGAACACTTTTTAGTTTTTCTCTACGAACACTAATTTTTTCATCCCTTCCCAAGGACAACAACAACGTATCTGTGGTCACTTTAGAATCCAAATAAGATTGTCCTAAATAAACCCCTTCAAAAAAGATATTAGCCTTGCCACTCAACAAATTATATTGACCATAATTTGTGATTTTTGCTAACAAAAACGCCCCTTTATCTAATTTAGGTACAATATGATATTCATAATTCACCTTTACTTCATGGCGTTTTATTTCCACAATATGCTTCTCTCCATCGCTTGGAATATCCTGCAACAATTCCAAATCAAAATTTGCATCCTGATCATCCTCCAAAAGATCCGTAAAGTCATCCATAAATTCAGTCTCTACAACACCAAAATCCCCAATCACTCGTACCCCATCTATATAAGTATCGTTACGAGAAGAACGAGAGCCATTAGAATTGATAGACTCTCCTCTATCAATACTATTGACACCTGCCACTGTAGCTGTAATTCCAGAAATATCTCTTTGTTGGATGCTTTGCTTAAAAGCGCCATCTTTCTTCACTTGCGATTCTAAGACCACATCACCAGAACCTTGATATTGAATATAAGTATTGCTTTTTTTCTTTCTAACTCTATAGCTGGCAGCTGCTAATAAATTTAAGTTCAAAGGACTCAAAATAGGTCGATCATTGCTCAAAGAAGGATCGCTAGAAGAGAGCGTTAATTTAACTTGCTCCCAATCAAAACCTGTTTGTTGAAAAACATGGGCTTTATAAACCAATTCCAAAGGCTTTCCAACACCTTCAGATTTCAAATCGTACAATGGACGCCAACCAGCATCTGTTACCACATAAGCAATTTCGATATTCGTGGCTACTTTTGCTGCCGATTGCAATTTCAAGACCACCTCACCAGAAGGTTTACTTCTAGCGTTATACAATAAACTTTGCTGTTGCTGAAGCGATCTTTCTCTTTGTTGTAAATCCTTTTTTTTATAATCTAGTTTTAATAACTCTTTCTCTAGCGCACTCAGTTCCTTGCGTTTAAAGTCCATTACTTCCTTCACTTCAGCTACCGTAAAACCTTCCTTAGCATTAGAACCCAAAGGATTGTTATCCAGTAACGTTTTTTTAGTTACTCGCACCACATTTTCATCTAAGATTAAAGCTCTAATTTCTCTTGCAATTAAAGTCAAAGAATCATTCACCGTTTTAAATCGTTCAGAAGCTTCTGTTTGTTTCAAATAGTTAATTCTAGGAACAGCCGACACCAAAGCAACATTGCTATTGCTTAATTTAACTTGAATGCTGTTAATCAAGATTTTTTGACTCAATTTTTCTAAAACCAACTCGCTACTTCCTGCTGGAATATTCGCTTTTGCCGTTCGGATAACTCTAGCATTATTTTTATAGACAGTAACTGATTCAATCGTTGATTTTGCCGTTACTTCTTGCTCTTGTGCCCACAGATTGAACTGTATTAACAGGAAAAAAGACAGGATACTTATTTTTTGCATATGTTTATTAGTTATTATGAATAATACTCCGTTTATTTTTTAGTTTTTCTATGAAAAACATAAAAAAGCATCTTGCATTAGTTTGATTATCAGCCTTTTATTCTTTTAATTAACAAAAATACATCCTGCTGATAATCAAACTAATACGATTTTTCAACGGAGTAATGATGAATAGAGTATTATGAAAAGAAAAAGTACTAAGAAAGGCTTTTGACCGATTGTTTTGCCTCAATTCTCTCTCTAACAATACTTCGTTGAAGTATTGAAGATACAAGTTACAACTAAAAAAACACATAGAACAGTTGGTTTACCTCCATACGCTTTCTGTATTAAAAAGTATTTAGTACTTGACTGTAAGCAAAAGTCATTGATTGTGCTTACATTTTCAAATAAAAATCATGAACAAAATTGACACCAGTCCTTACCTTTAGCTATATTTAGGAAGTTTCGGTACAAGTACCTCTATTCTGATAATCTGTAAACAGATCAGTATAACTGACCTACTCCTCTAATCATTAAAGCTTTATTCGTATCATGGAACATTTCAAAATTAGTAAAACGAAAATTATTCCAAAGGGAACCCTGCTTTTAAGTTATGGAGATATTTGTTCTTATGGGTATAAAGTAGAAAGTGGTTGCCTCAAAAGTTATGTCATTGATTCTGTTGGAAAAGAACACATCTTACAGTTTGCCCCAGAAGGTTGGATAATAGCTGATTTAGACGGCTTTACCAATAAAAAGCCATCCCAAATTTTCATTGATTCGATTGAAGAGAGTACCGTTTCCTTTATTTCTAAGTTTAATTATGAGGATTTAAATGACTTGGATAAAAAAGCACTGGTCGATATGAACACTAAATATCGAAACAATTTAATCGCTACCCATAAACGAATTATTGGTTTATTAAGTGCCACAGCCAAACAACGTTATATTGATTTTACAGAAACCTATCCAACCTTAGTCCAACGACTGCCACTCAAATTTATAGCCTCCTATATCGGTATTACACCTGAATACCTAAGTGATATTAGACGAAAAATAGCCAAAAAATAAACATTAACTTATTTCTTAAGGTACCTTAATTTTTATTCGGTTTTTTTAGCTCAAATTTGTCTCATTGTTAATTATAAAAAAACACAATGACTACAAAACCAAATAAAAAGACAATCCATTTTGCGCTTTGGCTTGCACAAATTCTATTAGCAGCTATGTTTATCATGGCTGGAGCAATGAAACTATTCCAATCGGTTGAAGCACTCACAACAGCACTTCCTTGGGTCAGCTCTACCCCTATTAACTTAGTACGATTTATTGGTCTAAGTGAACTATTAGGCGGCTTGGGCTTAGTCCTCCCTTCCTTACTCCGTATCAAACCAGTGTTAAGCATTTGGGCAGCCTATGGTCTCAGTACCGTTATGGTTTTAGCCGCCTTATTTCATGGTTCAAGAGGTGAATTTTCAGCTATAGGAGTAAATCTAGTATTAATCGCAATAGCGCTATTTATTGCTTGGGGAAGAGGTAATAAAGCACCAATACTTGCTAAATCTTAAAACCATTATTATTCAACTATTAAATTTTAACAATGAAACTATTTTCTTCTTTAACAAGCATTTTTTTTCTGACACTTGGCATTATTTCATTCGAAAGCTGTGCAAAAGAGGAGGTTTGTGCGACATGGGATGTCGATGTACAACCAATTGTCGCAGCAACCTGTTCCTATTCAGGATGTCATAGCGGAGGGACCAGCGCCAATGCCTTCTTGCCTCAAGAATCAAATGATTACACCAGCTACACGGCGATCAAATCTAGCTTAGACAATGGAAAATTCAAACTCCGAGCCTTGGTAAATAAAGACATGCCAAACGCTATGTTTGTACCAGCTGGTCAACCAACTGCATTAACTCAAGAGCAACTTGACATTCTTCAATGCTGGGCAGATGCAGGATATCCTGAAAGTTAAGCAACAGCATATTAACACCTTCTAAAATCACCAGATGCTATCTTTGTAGCATCGGTGTATTTTTTTAAAATCATACTATGAAATTTTGGTTTTTCTTTGCCTTTGTGCTCTTAGGGATACTCGTTTTTAAAGGATATATCTCAAAAGGTATTTACCAAGCAACTACTTCTAAGAACATTCAGTTACTTTATACAATCTTTTCGATTGGTACTTTTATAATTGGGATTATTACGCTGGTCACTACATTTCCAAATGGGATCATTGGGTTAACTACCTTGAAAAACTTCATGATTGCTCTAATGCTTTCTGTTGTTATTTGTGAACTTATTTTAAGTGCGTTTTTCATCTTAGATGACTTGCTCTTGTTTTTTAATACCATGATGGAAAAGAAAAACAGCGCTATTGTAGACGACACAGTTGACACGAATAGTAGAAGACGTTTTCTAAAAACAACAGGTTTAGCGCTTAGCAGCATTCCTTTTGCTTCTTTTTTGTATGGAATAACCAAGGGAAAATACAATTTCACCGTTTTTGAACAGACCTTAACATTTTCAGATTTACCAAAAGATTTTGATGGCTTTAAAATTGTTCAGTTTTCAGATTTACACTCTGGTGGTTTTGATTCTTATGAAAATGTGAAACGGGGCTTTGATTTAATACAAGCGCAACAAGCCGATATTATTCTTTTTACAGGAGATTTGGTCAATGATTTAGCAGAAGAAATCCTTCCCTACAAAGATTTACTTCAGAAGCTCCATGCTCCTTTTGGGAAATATTCAGTTCTTGGCAATCACGATTATTCAGAGGACGATGGCTTATTTCCAGACAAAGCAGCAAAAACAAAAAATTTTATCGCCATCCAACAACATCAAAAAGACGTAGGCTTTCAGTTGTTAAATAATGCAAATACAAAGATTGAAAAAGATAAGGCATTCATTCGATTATTAGGGGTCGAAAACTGGGGGAATAGTTTTATAAAAGAAGGTGACTTTGATAAGGCGATTGAAAATTGTGGTGATAAGGAGTTTTCAATATTAATGTCACACGACCCAAGTCACTGGGAAAAAATAGTTCTAAAACATCCCAAACACATCCACCTAACCTTATCAGGACATACACATGGTATGCAAATGGGCGTGGAGGCTTTCGGTATAAAATGGAGTCCTATTCAATATTTTTACAAATACTGGGCAGGCTTGTACCAAGAGCTAAATCAATATCTTTATGTTAATAGAGGCTTTGGTTTTATGGGCTTTGCAGGAAGGGTCGGCATTCCTCCAGAAATAACAGTTTTTACTTTAAAAGTAAGCGATGGATTATGATAAATAAAAAACAACTTAAAGACAATTGTGCTAACGAAGGAGGCAAAATAATGCCTTTAGTAAACTTTAATAATTGTGGCGCAAAAAAAGACTGTGTAGCGGTTTGTCCCTACGATGTTTTCGAAATGCGCCCAATTACAACAGCAGATAAGGCTCAATTAAATTTGAAAGGAAAGATTAAAACCTTCTTTTTTAAAGAAAAAGCCTACCTCACCGATCCTTCTCTCTGTCATGCTTGTGGTTTGTGTGTACCAGCATGTCCTGAAAATGCCATCAAACTGGTTAAGAGATCTTTAGTCTAGGTATTATTAATGCCTGAAATAAATATTATTAAGAATATGAAACGGAAAAAATTTTTAAAAACCCTTTTGGGGGCATCAGCGTTAATCACCATGGACGGATTTTCTACTTTAGCAAATGCGATTGCGCCTAATAATTCAGACAATAATTCAACTGAATTTGCCTCCTATGGCGCTATTCATTTGAACAATACAAGTCTTGAGAAATCTACTCATTTTTGGACAAAAATAGTCGGTATGAAACAGCGAAAAGTTTCAGAAAACATGGCTGAATTTGGAACAGAAACAACAACATTAGTAGTTGTGCATCAAACGGCTACAAAAGCTTTTAAGAAAGGCTATAGCGGTCTTTATCATTTTGCTATTCATGCACCAAACTTAGCCGAATTTGCTAGTATGATTCAGCGTTTGAACACCCATAAATATCCTTATGCACCAATTGATCACACGATGTCGAAGTCTATTTATTTAGACGATCCTGATGGAATTAATGTTGAATTCACCTTAGAAACACCTGAAAGATTCAAAAGAGTTGTTACCACAGGCGGGCTTCGCATAGAAGGGACAGATGGAGTTATTCGCTCTGCTTCTGAGCATTTAGAGGTAAATGAGATTCTAAAAATTTTAAAAGGTGATGAAAGTAAGCATATCATCTCTAAAGATACCTTCTTAGGACATGTGCATTTGTATGCAAATAACGTGGTGCATTCCAATACTTTTTATAAGCAAATAGGCTTTCTCCAATTCAACTATTTACCACAATATATGTACGCTGATTTGAGTGCAGGGGGGACTTACCAACATCGTATAGTGATGAATTCATGGCATGGTACAAACAAACCCTTAGCTCCAAAAGAAAATGCAGGCTTAAGGCATTTTCAAATAAATTACAAGAACAAAGAAAAGTTTACAGCCGCTATCGCCAAGCTCCCTAAAAAGGAGGAAAAGAATGGAGACTTTTGGACTTTCGATCCCACTGGTAATAAGATCTTATTAACAAATAAAACATAAAACACCGTATGAAATACCTATTTTTTATTTGGATACTTTCTTATCTGACTATGGATACAAGTGATAGCATTTCAATGCAAGATTCGATAAAAGAGGAATTCATGGATTTAGAGTACTTAGTACGTACTCCCCAAAACGGGCGAAGCAAAGCCCCTGTTTTAATGCTATTGCATGGATACGGCAGTAATGAAACCGATCTTTTTTCGTTCTCCAATCAAATCCCCGACAATTGGTTAGTGGTTTCTGTACGTGCTCCTTTCGCACTTGCTCAACATCAATTTAAATGGTATACTGCAAAATTGGTTCATCAAAAGATTAGTATGAATTTTGAAGAGGAAGAAAAAAGCAGAAAATTACTATTAAAGCTTATCGACCAAATTGCACTAAAATACAATGTCGATAAAGACAAGCTTGTAACTGCTGGATTTAGCCAAGGGGCTAATATGGCACTTGGGCTTGCTTTGACTGAACCTAAAAAAATTCTCGCTGCGGGCTGTTTTAGTGGTCGTTTTATGGAGGAAATCCAACCTCTAATTAATAAAGAAGCCTTACCAAGTAAACAGGTCTTCATCGCACATGGAACAGAAGACCAAATGTTGCCCCTTAAATATGCAGAGGAGAATAAAGCACGACTTCAAGAAATGGGCATAAAAGTTACTTTTGTGAAGGACAAAATAGGTCATTCTATCTCCAATAAGGAATTCGAAAAATTTATCGCTTGGCTTAATACTTTATAACTAATCGGTCACATCCTCCAAATAAACCTTCTCTCGTCGGTCACAATCCCAACCTACCTTCAAGGTTTTTGCAGCCGTTCGTTTTTGACAAACTTGCAACAAACAACAAGGATTTGCCCTCACAAAATCTTTCTCATCCTTACGTGCCAAAGCTAATTTTAATTCAGCATCAATAAAAAGAGGTAGGTTTTTACTATTTATTCGTAAGGTTTGTACAAACGTTACATCTTCATAATAATAACCATGAATACCAGGTTTTCGATCTGCTTTTAAGCGTTCTATGATTTGATAATTAGGATTCGTTCGAAACTTCAAAGCCATGTCAACCGTATCTATTCCATAAACCCACATAGATTCATAGCCATCTGTCACCTTTAATTTCCATCCATCTGGTACATCCACATCCACAACAAAAACTAATTTATTGGGCGTGACGAGTTTACCACTTGTTTTTACCTTTAAAAAAACCTCCTCACCAGAGGTGCTAACTTGCGCCCTTAAACTGCTGGCATTAAAAAGCAGGAAATAAAGAAGCATAAAGGCGACTTTACAAGCATAAGATGGAATACTTAATTTTTGCATTGGTTCTTTTTTTTATAAGAATAGTAGTGCTCACACAAAGTAAGCATCTAGTCATAACGAATACGGTTCTCACAGCTAAAAAACTTGAAAGAAAATTACTTAATTAATAGCATCCTCCAAATAAACTTTTTCCCGCTGTTCCTTTCCCCAGCCTACTCTCAACGTTCTTGGAACAGTACGATCTTTACAAACTTTCAACAAACAAGGAACACTTACTTCAAAAAAAGCACTTCCATTTTTATGAACAAAAAAGAGTTCTAAAGCAGCATCAATACAAAAAGGTACTTCCTTATGATTGACGCGCAAGGTTTGTGCAAAAGTAACTTCTTTATAATAATACCCACCAATAGGCTTCCGAACCGATTTCAAACGCTCCATAATTTGATAGTTTGAACTGGTCGGAAACTTCAAAGCTAAATCAACCGTATCTCTTGCTGTTTCCCACATAGACTGATACCCCGTCACCACTTTCAATTCCCATCCTTTAGGGATATAGACATCTACAATCAAGATCAATTTATTAGCAGATAAGACTTTAGCGCTTGTTTTTGTTTCCAAACGAATTTTTTCTTTAAGTATAGCCAACTGTGCTGCACTAAGACTACTTTGCTGTGCTGTTAAATTAGTCCCACTAAAAAACAGAAAAAGAAGCACAACAAGGCTGCTTTTATAAAAAAAAGATAGATATTCCATGATTAAAGTTGTTTTAGCGCAGCTACTTATTCCTATAAAATCCTATAAAAGTAGATGCTGGTTTAGCTTATTATGGTGTGAATTTTTCTTACCATTATACTATCATAACTTGTTTTTATCGTTTTGTTACAAAAAAATAACCCATGCAGACACTTTCTATAAACCAACGATTCGCCTATCAATACGAAGGTTTCTTGAAAGGGCAAGACATTCGAGCAAGCCAAAACGAAGCTTTTCACCCTCCTTTTCTGACCAATTCCAAGTCCATACCCAGTGAAACAACACTTAACACTTGGGAAAAGACCATTTCGCCTAGATTGGTCTTGGGCAAACGGGTAGAATATTTTATGAGTTATTACCTAAAAAATAATTCTCCCTACAAGGTTTTAGCTCAAAATATTCAGATTTTCAACAAAAAAACCACCATTGGTGAATTGGATTTTGTAATCCAACATACTGATACACAACAAATCATCCATCTAGAGCAAGTTTACAAGTTTTATTTGTATGTTCCCGATGCGACTTTATATCATAAGGATCCTTGGATTGGACCAAATTACAAAGATAGCTTCCAGCAGAAGATGGATAAGTTGACACAAAAACAATTTCCATTATTATACCAAGAGGAAACTAAAAAGGCACTAGAGCATTTAGAGCTTGACTATTCAATGATTCAGCAAAAATTAAGCTTCAAAGCCGCTCTATTTTTGCCCTTTAAAATGGCTGCCAATACGTTTAAAACCATTAACAATAAGTCTATTGAAGGCCTTTGGATGCGCTTAGAAGACTTTGAGCAAAATAAATTGTTTCGAGACAGACAGTTTTTTATTCCAGAAAAACAGGATTGGGGTCTGCATCCAAAATACAATTCAACTTGGTTTTCGTACCCCACCATCCTAGCTCAAATCCAAACTAGTTTAGCTAAAAAAAGAGCGCCACTTTGTTGGTTAAAAACAGCAGAAAATGACTATCAAAAACTCTTTGTTGTTTGGTGGTAACTAGCTATCAGATTATCAAAACTGCCTTGAAAAGCTGAAATTTATAGTGCTACTAGTTTTTATTATAAATATTGCTGTTCAATAGTTCGGTAAAAAACCTTATCCTATTGATTTACAAACGTTTCAAAAATTTTATAATTTCCAAAAAAAAACGGTCAATCAATCTAATAAAATGGTACTTTTTTCATTTTTATTTGAAAATCAAAAAATTACTAAATTGTTAATGTTAAAGTAGTAGCATGAAGCATTTTCGGTGCTTTTTTTGTTCGTGTTTTTTTTAGAAATTTTCACTTATAAAATAATAGAATACATGAAAACTACCATACTCTGTTTTTTACTTGTCTCTGGATTATTTGGTCTATCCTTCAGTTGTTGCTCGGGTGTTCAAGATTATTGGAATCTGACTAGCTTTCAAGTTCAAGTTACAAATTATGATGGGTCAATTATACCTACTAATGATACCATAAGCACAGATACCCTTGTTTTAAACCTCATCTTTGGTCAAGAATATCTTAGTGATAACCTTCTTTCGGGGCCAAATCCATTTATTGGTTCCGCTCATGCAACCTCTTGTCCAGATCCTGGTGGATTGGGAATGAAAGACGAGTTGGTAGACATGCTTATTACCAGTAGTGCGCCTTTTAATACTTATTTACCAGGGACTTCTTTGGTTCCAATGATTTCAATTAATGGTAAAAACTTTCAAAATTGGATTAACCTCAAAGATTTTAATGGTTATTATGGGCAAGATACTTGGCGGATTATATTCCCCATAAAACCCTCTGCAAACAGCAATACCCACGACTTCAAGATTACTCTAATCTTCGATTCAGGAAGGACAGAAGAGCTACAAATGGGAGCACTTAATTGGAACTAAACACTCAAAAAGGAATCTCCTTTAGAATATTGGTTCATTTTTAGACAAATCAATATATTCTTAGTAAATTTGCGCCAACATTTTATGCAGGGTTTTGTTCATTAAATACAAGCCCGCCCAAAGAACTAATTTAACCGTTGAAAATTTATTCTATGCAAGATTTAACTGTTGATAGCACAACATTCAAAAAAGCAGCAAAAACTGATCGTTATGCTGGTCATGATTATTATGATTTGGATGGTTTACTAACAGAAGAGCAAAAAATTGCTCAAATGGCTACTCGTGAGTGGGTAAAAAAAGAAGTTAGTCCAATTATAGAAGACGCTTACGAGCGTGCCATCTATCCAAGACACTTACTCAAAGGTCTTGGCGAATTAGGCGCACTAGGACCAAGTCTTCCAGAAAAGTATGGCTGTGCAGGTACTGATGAAGTAACGTATGGTTTAATGATGATGGAATTAGAACGTGGAGATTCAGGGATTCGCTCTGCTGCTTCTGTTCAAGGTTCTTTGGTAATGTATCCTATTTATAGATATGGTAGCGAAGAACATCGTGAGAAGTACTTGCCAAAATTGGCTAGTGGTGACATGATTGGTTGTTTTGGTTTGACTGAACCTAACTCTGGTTCTGACCCTAGCTCCATGACGACTAACATCAAAAAAGATGGTGATTATTACATCTTGAATGGTGCAAAAATGTGGATCACAAACTCTCCTATCGCTGATGTAGCCGTAGTTTGGGCAAAAGACGAAGAAGGTATTGTTCGTGGTGTCATCGTTGACATGGACACGCCTGGTTGTTCTGCTCCAAAAATTGAAGGGAAATTATCTTTGCGTGCTTCTATTACTGGTGAACTAGTATTTGAAGATGCTCGCATTCATAAATCGCAATTATTACCAAACGTAAAAGGTCTAAAAGGACCTTTGTCTTGCTTGACAAAAGCACGTTATGGTATTGCTTGGGGTGCCATTGGTGCTGGTTTAGATTGTTATGATTCTGCTTTGCGTTATTCTTTGGAGCGTGAACAATTTGGTAAGCCAATCGCTGGATTCCAATTGACACAAAAGAAATTAGCGGAAATGATTACTGAAATCACTAAAGCTCAATTGTTGGCTTGGAGATTAGGGACTCTTTTTGATGCAGGAAAAGTAACGCCTGCTCAAGTATCTATGGCTAAACGTAACAATGTACACATGGCTTTGGAAATTGCTCGTGAAGCACGCCAAATTCATGGTGGAATGGGCATCACAAACGAATATCCTTGTATGCGTCACATGATGAATCTTGAAACGGTTCTAACGTATGAAGGCACACACGACATTCACTTATTGATTACAGGAATGGATGTAACAGGTTTGAATGCTTTTAAATAAGCACTGAACACATCTGTAAAATATAAAAAAGCTCTTGTTTAACTTCCGTTAACAAGAGCTTTTTCTATTCTATCTAAGCATGTTTTTATTAAAAAAACTACACTTTTCTCCGCTGCGCTTCCACTCTTTCTACAAAATCCACGATAATATTGGTCGCTTTTTCTGGATGCACCATATGATAAAGATGTTCTCTAAATAAATCCGTTTCTTTTTCATTTGTTACATCTACGATGGTTACGTTTGGCGTTTGATGCAATTTGGGGGAGAATTTTGCAATCGCATCTTTTTCACTTTTCAAAATGAGAATAGGCACATTATACTTTGCCATATTTTCCATTGAAGTTTGTTTGTCGTGCGATTTGGATTCCAACAAAGCAGCATGTACCTGTATCGCAAATACTTTTGCAGGCAAACGACTTAAAGCACGTTCTATGGGTATTCGATCTAAATGCGGCACAGATTCTAAATTCGTCATAATATAAAGAATACGCTCTTTTGAAGCTTGCCAAATACGTTCTCGGGTTGAAGAATCTTTTCGAATCAACAAATCTGTTAATTTTATCCCCCTACTCCTCACTCCTTTTCGAGTATCAAGAGGCACTAGACGACGCAAGGTCATTAACATTGTTTTTCCACCTATATTTTTACGAAACGAAACCGCAGGCAACAAAACATTGTCTAAAAAACCGACAAAAGCATGCTTAGCATGCTCTGCAAAGAATGGATTCGCCCCAATTCTACCACACAAGTATTTTTGGATACCTGGTAGACTTTTGTAATCCCTATCCATTAACATAAAATAGGTATTCCCCATAGAATGATCAAAGATATAGACAGAATGTCCTTTTTCTCCAAAATAGGTAACCACTTCATTGATGTTTTTTACAACATGATCTGAATAAAGTTTGGGTGGTAAATCGTGTGGAATAGAACCATAATGCATCGCTGCACCAATACATTGATGGGTCGGCATTGCTGCCAAAATACTATCAAAAGAATTTAGACCCAAAAAGCCATGAATCAATAATACAACAGGTAGTTTTTCTTCTGCATGTTCATCATAAGGCTTTGCAAAATCCAATCGAATGGTACTTGATCCATAAGTCGATTGACGAACAATTTCAATTTGCGGCCAAGTCAAGGCTTTATCATCAATAAATACCGTCATTCGCTCCTCCACATTATCAATATGGCGCAAAAAACTTGGACTTTCATTCGCTTTGCCCCAACGATAATACAACCACGCCAAAGGGCGACGTTTATCTGCCTTGGTCGCCAAGAAAGCAATCCGTTTTGCCTTTGCCAAGAAACTAGGCGTTCCTGTAATCTCTTTTTCGCCCAAATCATCTACAATCATGACCAGTTCATCCGAATCAAAGGCTTTTGAATACCTAGAAACGGCTGCCACTCGTCCTGTTGGGTCAAAACTTAGAAAAACGTAATCAAAACCTACTTTGTTATGTTCCTCCAGATAGCTTTTCAGGCTATTGTTAAAACCGATTGTATATTGCTCAATATCATCTCTGTTTAGGCTTCGCCCCAAAATTTGATCTTTGGTAATCAAACCTCTTCGTAACATTTTTGTCAACAAGGCTCTAGCATCCATGACACCTTCCAAACCACGTTGACGTTTCAGTCTAGAGTTGGTAAATGTAAATCGAATTAGAGAAGATCTTTTTATTTCGTGATAATGTTCTAGGATGTATTCGTACGCTCCAGCAGGAGATTGACCATGCGCCAAACCAACCAAAAATTTCTGTCCTCGTTCCGTTATTTTATTGGCATAATCAATAAAATCTTGTCCTACTGCTTGATCAAACTCTTCTGTCGTCCTAAAATAAAGCGTTTCGGGTACCGCTAAATCTGAAGTGTTACTAATCTTTTGGGAATGAGGTAATGGGGTAAACTCAAAAGATTTATTTTTTGTCATTGTCTTCTATCATTGATGTTCTTAACTGATTGTTCATAGCTTGGTGAGAACTATTATTACTTCGTGAAATTTTGCAGGCATTTAATCTTAAATTAAATGCGCCATAAAGTCTAAATTTTATTGTTTTTTGGAGAATTTTTGGAACAAGGCAATTTTCCCATTAATGTTTTGTTGTTGGGCAGGAGTAAAAGTATAAAATATAGCATATAAATCATCGTCCATCTGATACGTTTCTCCTGTTTCTTCTTCCATAAATCGCTTAATTTCAACACGAAGTAATCGACGAGATTCATAGACCTGTTCCATATATTCGTCTTGCGTTAGGTATTTTCCTTTCTTTTGTTCGTTAGTATCTTCTTCCATAAAATAATTCTTTTTATCGTGGTAATTCTTTTCCATTCTCATCTAAAAAAGCAACCTTTTTCCCATGTTCAACCGTCATGGTTGGTTTCCCTTTATAATCGGTTATTTTTCCTGTAATACATATTTTTTTTCCTAAAAATTCAATTTCAGGATCGTAACTAAAGTTTTTAATATTGCTAGCCCATACCGATCCAGAGAAGGTATGATTTGGAAATTTCTCATCAAAATTAAAAAACACAGAGCCTCCATTTGTTTTACGAGTAGAAACGACCATTCCACAAACACAAGCTTTTTTGTCCATAAACAAATCTGCCTCCATAGAGTTCAGGGTATTTTTTGGACGTTCATTTAACTTCAAAGGTGCTTGAGTTCCAATTTCGCCTTCTTTTAATTCCTCCCATTTCGAAAAATCAAAGCTAGATTCCAACTCTTGTTCTAAGCTTTCATCTAAATTAGAAAAGAAATCTAATCCCGTCATTTCCTCTACTTCATCAACAGATACCGCATAAGAGACCATCGCTTGTTTGCACGATTCATTGGGCATCACAAAAGCAATCGCTTTCTTTTCATCTCCTGTAACATCCAAAATTATTTTATAAAATCGTTTTGGAATAGAAACAACATTTGGTCCTTGTGTAATGGTTTCCATTTTATCGTCAAATATAGGTCCTGTAACCACTAACAATTGTTCATTTTTCACCCAAACATGCTTTCGGACAAAGCTCTCTAAATTTGCCCATTTTTCTCGATTCAACTCAGGGCGTTGTGGCGCCATATTGGAATAAACATAAGATTCACTAATGGCTCGTTCCGACCAACGAAAATCTGCGGATGGTGCTAGATGTCCTCGATCATAACCACTGTACCAATAATCTGCTTTGACGGCAGTTCCTGTAGAAACCAAAGAGTCTCGACGAAAATCATTGGTTCTAGACAAATTCCCTTTGTTTACAGCTGGTATAACAGCATGAAAAACCCAATTGGCTTGCTCATGTGTTTCGTTATAACCTAAGATCATAGCGCCATGCTCTACAACTTCGTTCTTGGTTCCTTCCGACACAACAGGAAGTCCTACTGCACGAAGATCCTCCTTAATTTTTTTCAGCCGCAAAACCTCTAAATCCTTGGACAGAGCTGCTTGACGGGCTTCCAAATTTAAGGCTTCTTTTTCTAAATTAGCAATTAAATCTGCGGTCTCTACTTGGCCAAAAGAAGGAGAACATCCAAGTACAGAAAGAAATACAAACCAATAGATATGCTTTAACATTTGGTCAAAGTTTTGAGATCAATAGTCCAATTTGGATAACAAATTCTATGGACTACTAGAGATAAATAAGTGCGTCTAGTATCCATTCAAAAAAGTAAAGTGCTTCTAAAGATACAACTATTATTAAGAATATTTCAATAGAAATTACAGGAATCTATTCCTTTACAAAGAATTCAACTTGGATTAAAACAATCCCTCCAAGGTTTTAGTTTTTCTTTTGAGCACCATATTTAAAATCCACTCCTCTAAACAACTAATTACTAAATAGTAATACATTTAGAGCTTTCACACCTAAAATAAGAATTTCTATTCTAAGTATATCTTTATTATTAACAAAATTGTGCCTAATTTTTATTTGTCGATTTTTTATAGCAATTGGACACAGCATCTTATGCTACAATCCTTAACATCATGAATTCCATTATTAAGATTCGAGCTTGCACTTTAATATTAATAACCCCCATTAATAAGCTCTTACCAGAATAAATAGCAAATCGCTTTGGAGTTTGCTACACTTTATGTAGCTTTGCTACTATTAATGTAGCACTAAAAATAAAGTTATGAAATTTCCTACACCAGGCAAACCTGTTCGCGGCTCCAAATCAGGCAACCATATCATGGCGCTCTTTGACTTATTAGGCAGAAGTTGGGCAATGGGCGTCCTTTGGAAACTCCGAGAAGGTCCTTCTACTTTTCGGGCACTTCAAGAACGTTGCGAATCAATTTCTCCAACAACTCTTAATAAAAGACTAAAAGAATTAACTGCAGCACTGCTCATTGAACGAACAGTAGAAGGTTACATTCTGACCGCTAAAGGAAACGAAATTTTCCTATTACTCCTCCCTTTGGAAAAGTGGTCAAGAGAATGGGCAACAAATTTTAAAGAAACAGATGAAAAATAACATTCAATATTATAGCAATTCGGACTTTAATCGATCCGTCATTTCAAGAGATATTACAAGAAGTATTCAGCATACCTTTTCTTCTTTTATTTTATATAACAAAGGAAGCTTTTTGCATGATGCACAACAAAATATATATTTTGATACGATTCCTCAGGAATTTATAGATCAGGTAGAATACACCTGCTTTCTTGGAAAAATTAAAACTACAGAGATCTACGGCATCGACTTGTCTGCCTTCTCTAAAGATACTATAGAAAAACTACCCAAGCACCACACATTCAGATTAAAAGAAGCGTCATTTTTGAGCACAGAGGATGCTGCTCTACTAGCTTATACACAAGGTCTATTGATTTGGAATCAACGCCATACTTACTGTGGGGCTTGTGGTTCTAAAACAAAACGCAACCAGCAAGGTCATAGTAGGAAATGTCCAAGTTGCACCAATTCTATTTTTCCTAGAATTGATCCTGCCGTTATTGTACTAATTGAATACAAACGAGCCCATCAAACGCCACTCTGCCTACTAAATATGCATCGCCTTGAAGGTGGATATCGCTGTTCTTTATTTTCTGGTTTTGTTGAAATAGGAGAAAGTCTAGAAGACGCTGCTATTAGAGAAATGCAAGAAGAAGTTGACTTAAAAGTTCACAATATTCAATATCAAGCTTCCCAACCTTGGCCATTTCCAGCAACCATAATGATTGGATTAAAAGCAGAAAGTAAAAGTCTAGATTTTACGGTTGATAATGATGAAATCAAAGAAGCCAGATGGTTTTCTCCTGAAGAATTACAGCAAATGGTTCAAGACAAAAAAATAATTATTTCTAAAGAAGGTTCCATTTCTAAGTTTCTAATTGAGGCTTGGTTAAAGGAACATTTATAATCATCTAATCATCCAAAAATATAAGCTTATGAGTATCGTAAATTTAATTATTGTTGCTAAAATTAATCCTGCTGAAAAAGAAGCATTAGGTCTATATCTAAAAGGCGTTGCTGAACTTTATGAACAAGTTGGGGCACAATCTGTCCATAAATACAAAATATCAGAAGCCTCTATAGGAGAATATACCCCTAGTATTGTTTCCATTATGCAATTTTCTGATAGAAAAGCTCTAGACAAGGTTTTTGAGAGCACTGCTTATCAAGCCTTGATTCCACTTCGAGATAAAGCCTTCTCAAAGGTTGAATCTTATATTAGTTAAAAGATAAGTAAGTATTCAAAATAATTTATAGTCAAACCCTAATTCTTTTTGCACTACTCTTCATCATGAAATCTCGTTTTAGCACGCTAAAACTTCGGTTTTCTTCTTTTATTAACACTAAAAATAATCAAATTTTTAGCTATAAATTATTTTGCTCGTTTACTTACAAGGAAGCTATTTATAATTAACGATTTTTGATAATATGTTTTTTTTTTAGAACTAAGTCTAACATTCTTAAAAAGGGCATCGCCCTGACACTATTTCTAACAAAAACAAACAAAAGATAAAAGGGCATCGCCCTGGTACCACCTCTAAGGGCATCGCCCTGGCACCTTTTATCAGAGAAACAAAATCATCGAAATATAAAAGGATACCTCTCTCCTCTTCTTATCTTGATAACGTGGTAAATGGGGACGAAGCGATGCTCCTTATACGGTATGCTTGGCATTATATTTCTATCAATGGAGACGAAGCTAACGCTCCTATTTCAATTAAGGCGCATTGCCTTTCAATAAATCACTCAATTGCATACTAAAAAACAGGATTCACATTTAATTATTACTTAATTATAAACAACTTCAAGGATATATCAACGCTTTCCATAAGGATTATAAATAAAAATAAAGCCGTATTAATTAGTCAGATACTAGGTGCTCTTAAGCTGCCTAGTATCTGACCTTAATACACTCAAAAACTTTAAACACATTAGAACCTTTATAGCATTAGAACAGTTCACATGAACTTTTTTTATTCTTATCATTAGAAGAAAAATCAAGATAAAAAGCTATATTAGGCTAATGGTTTTCTGATTTGTAATAACAATTTTTATTAAAACTTCATGTTTTCACAGTTTATCCATATTCTCAATATTTGGACCATCCTACTCTCTACAGTAGGAATAGCTAGCTATAGCCACTATTGTCAGGATGAACTTAAAACCATTTCTTTTTTTGTTGATACCACCAAACCTTGTTGTAAAAAAACAAAAACTAAGTGTGCTGCTAAGGTTCTTGCAAGAACAAGGTCTTGCTGTTCCAACGCTAATAAAACAAATCTTAGTTACAAGAGTTGTTTTAGTAAACAAGAAGGCGAAAAAACATCTTTAAAAAAGAAAGATTGTTGTTTGGATAAAAAATCATACAATCAATCTGATACAGAAACGACACTAGAGCCACTTAATGTTGATATTTCTTTTGAATATTACCTGATTCCAAAGTCCTCTATTGTTAATTTTGTAAGCACCTACTATGCCTTTACGCCTCAAAATGTAAGGTATGCTGCACTTTCTTTTTTCCCTCCGCCCGATGTGCCTTTGTACATTTTGTATGAATCTTTTTTGTGTTAGACCAGCTACAGACTTATAAATTATAAGTCCTGTCTCTACCTCTCATTGCATCACTTCTATGGATGCAACTAACATTTTTTTATAAAAAAAATTCTTTTGAAAAAGACTCCTCAACTTATTGGAGTACTTCTCAAAAAACATCAAAATATATACAATGAAAACATTCATTCTATTTTTCTGTCTAGCTTTGGCAGTTCAAACTTCTTATGCTCAAAAAGATGTTTACTTCAAACTAAATCATATTCTAGGAACCTCTTCTTTTGCCTTTAATCAAAGCACTCCAAATGATGTGGGTAGTGATTTTCAAATCACACGCTTGCAATATTACATCAGCAACATTACCTTACACCATGATGGCACTCAAACCCCTGTTAGCAATAAATTTATTTTAGTAGATGCCAATACCGTCACTAATGAGCTTTTGGGGAACTTCGCTGTTACTACTTTAGATAGTATTTCGTTTGCTATTGGAGTTGGAAATGCTGAAAATCATTTAGATCCAACACTCTATGCAGCCAATCACCCTTTGGCTCCTCAAGCCCCTTCTATGCACTGGGGATGGACAGCAGGATATCGTTTTGTTGCAATTGAAGGCGTTTCAGGCGTTTCTATGTCTGACGTATTTCAAATGCACTGTTTGGGTGATAACAATTATAAAACCAAAACAATTGTAACAACAGGCAATGCGGTTAATTCTGATTTGGAAGTTGTTATTGATGCCGATTATGCAAAAGCATTGAGTGCGATTGATGTTACTGCAGGTGTCATTAGTCATGGCGAAACTGGCGCTGCTAGAACGGTACTTAATAACTTTAATGCCTTGGTCTTTTCAAATGGTTCTATGTCTGTTCCTGTTACTAAATTAGAAAACATCAATATTGCGGTATATCCTAATCCTGTTCGTGTTGGTCAAGCTTTACAAATTGAAGTAGATCAAGCTTTTGAAACTAGCGTTGAGGTCTATGACCTTACAGGAAAGGCCTGTCAAAATATGAACTACTCTCCTGACGATCAAAGTATTCGTTTCATGGATTCGGGTTGGTATATTTTGAACATCAAAAAGGATGGTAAAACGATTGCTACACAAAAAATATCGGTAACCAATGAATAGTAAATTCAAACTGCTACCAATTAGTATTTTCTGTTTTATTATCTTACTAGGATATGGTTGTAGTATAAAAGAAGAACCAGTTGTTTATAATCCTGTTGCTTATAACTTAAATGCAGGAGATTTAACACCACCGAATTTGCCTATTGATAATCCATTAACTGTTGATGGGGTTCATTTGGGGCGAATGTTGTTTCATGAAAATAAGCTTTCCTTAGATGCTTCTATTAGTTGTTCGTCTTGCCATTTGCAAGAATATGGCTTTTCAGACTCGGCTACTTTCTCCAAAGGAGTAAACGATTTGAGAGGGCATCGACAAGCAATGTCTGTGTTTAATTTAGCTTGGAATACCAATGGTTTTTTCTGGGATGGACGAGCGCCATTATTAAGAGACCAAGCCTTGTTACCAATACAAGATGCTTTAGAAATGCAAGAAACCTTGCCAGATGTTGTTGCAAAACTTCAAGCAGATCAAATGTATCTAGATCAGTTTTTCAAAGCCTTTGGCGATGATAATATTACATCAGAGCGAATTTCCTTAGCCTTAGAGCAATTTATGTTCTCTATTGTCTCTGTGAATAGCAAATACGATCAACATCTACGAGGAGAAGCCACTTTAAGTAGTGCCGAACAGCGAGGAAAAGAGTTGTTTTTTAATGAATATAATCCTTCTTTCCCTTCTATTTCGGGCGCAGATTGTGCCCATTGTCATTCTGGTAAAAACTTTGAGAATGACGATTATATGAACAATGGTTTAGATTCCATTTTCACGGATGATGGTAGAGAAAAGGCAACTCTCAATAGCGCTGACAAGGCTAAATTCAAAGTGCCTTCGCTTAGAAATATTGAGTTGACGGCTCCTTATATGCACGATGGACGCTTCACTACTTTAGAAGAGGTTATCATGCATTATAATACAGGTTTAGTCAATTCACCGACTATGGATCCTGCCTTGTTGTATCCTTATCATAATGGTGGTTTATTGCTTTCTAGTCAAGATGTTCAAGACTTGATTGCATTTCTAAAAACACTTACAGATGAAGACATGGCAACAAACGAAGCCTATAGTTCTCCTTTCTAATTAACTCATGTTACGCAAGAGTTTTTTCGTTCAGTATTAAACTCATCGTTACTTATTTAAGGACTGTTTTAATGTTTAATTCTAAATTCTAAATTTTTAATGTTTGTTGTGCTAGAAAGCATTTAACATTAAAAATTAAGCATTAAGAATTAGAAAATTGTTTGCGTAACTTCAGTAATTAATTATTGATAGAGGCGTAATTTAAGTTTTAAATTACGCCTCTTAATTTTATCTACCATGCTAAAAGCAATCATACTATTTTTGTGGATTTTTATTCTTTTTTCTGGCATGATTGCTTGTAAATCCACGCTACTTTTCCAATCTACAGCCAATAATTATACCCTACCTAGCGACTTTCCGACCATAAGCCATCCCGAACAGAATCAAGCAACAGCCGTTCGAGTTGAGTTGGGTAGAATGTTGTTTTACGACCCTATTTTATCTAAAGATAGCAGCGTTTCTTGTGCAAGTTGTCACAAACAACAATTCGCTTTTGCAGACAGTTTAGCTGTTAGTCCAGGAGTAGCGCAACGCAAAGGCACACAAAATGCGCCCTCTTTATTAAATGTTGGCTATGCGCCTTATTTTACAAGAGCTGGTGGCGTACCTACTTTAGAAATGCAAATTCTAGTTCCCATACAAGAAGCACATGAGTTGGACTTTAATATTGTCTTGGCAGGGCGACGGGTTGCAAAGGACAGTCTTTACAAGGCAATGAGTCTAGCGGCTTACGAAAGAACGCCTGATCCTTATGTCATTACACGTGCCCTTGCTGCTTTTGAACGAAGCTTAGTTTCTGCCCGTTCGCCTTATGATTTATACACCTATTACGAAGAAAAAAAGGCGCTTTCTCCTAGTGCCCAAAGAGGTTTAAAGTTGTTTATGAGTGCTCAAACCAATTGTTCCTCTTGTCATACGCCTCCTCATTTCTCTGACTTTTCCTTTAAAAACAATGGTTTGTATACCAACTATGCCGATTCAGGGCGAATTAGGCTCACGTACAAAGAAGAAGATCGAGCGCTTTTCAAAGTACCTTCCTTGAGAAATAGCAGCCTTAGCGCTCCTTATATGCACGATGGCAGTATTCAAAGCTTAGAACAAGTGATTCAACATTACAACAAAGGAGGTCAAGCGCACAAGCATAAAAGCCCCCTAATTAAACCGCTTCACCTAAGTTTAAAAGAACAAAAAGACCTGCTTGCTTTCTTGAAAGCTCTAACCGATCCATCTGTTCTTAATAATCCATCTTTTAGCAATCCACATTTGTAAAACGTCCTAGAACTTAGCGTCTTTTGAGCGATTCCTAAAACTGTGGCATCTCCATTACAGTCATTCCGCATCTAAAGCCAATCAAACGCTCATATTGCCCCATAGCTTTTGCAGAGGACCGATTTCCAGGGCTTTTCTTATTTGCCATTCCAGAAGCGCCTTTCAACACTTTAGGCGGAAGTTTCTTCCATAGTTTTTTTATCCGTCTTAGCCTGATCTCTTCCTCCGATTCACTTATAGTATTTATTTCATCAGTAGGCTTTACGATTTCTTTATACCAATCTTCTACCCATTCTGCAACATTATTATTTAAGTTATAAATTCCATAACCATTAATTTCTCCTTCAAAAACAGCGCTTGGCAAGTCGTATTTTTTAGTATCATAATAACTTGGTAGAGGGTATTTTTTAGCATGTCGCAATGCTAATTTTCTATATTTATTAACGGCTGTTTTATGATGTCTTTCTTTTCCCTCCGTTGCTAGTGGCTTATAAACTTGATTGGAAACAAGCCCTTCATCTGTAAATTCTCGTTTGCCAATCAAAGCCCAAGCTGCCAATTCCCATTCTGCTTCTGATAATAACCTGTAATTAGAATAGATACTGTTAAGGTCTTTGGGCAGTTCTTTTCCTTCTTTTTTATGATAATCTCCAGCCAAGAACTCACTAGTGGTAAAAGAATATTTTTCTTGTAAGTCAGCTGTCCAATAGCCACTTTCAATTGCCAATTTTTCATTGCGTCGATCTGAACGCCATTTTGCAAAATAAGTCGCTTGTGTCCAAGAAACACCAACAACAGGATAATAATCAAAAGCTGGTAATCTAAAATAATCCTCTGTTAGTTGAGCAGCAATACTCGTATCGACACAACGCAACCAAATAGTAGTATCAGGTCGCATCCCCGCTGACCCCCTCCAATTAGTTGTACCCATCCGATCATTTGCATCCAAATAATCGGTATATGCTCTATATTCTTTATTCGTTACTTGTGTGGCATCTACATAAAAAGCACTGACCGTTACTAGACGAACAATATCCTCTTCTACGTCTTGTCCCATATTAAACGTTCCTCCTTCTACCAACAATAGATTGGTCTGTTCAACACTTACACGTTGAGTTTGTTTTTTTTGTTGTGCAAATAAGAATATTGGAAATAGAAATAATAGTGTATTTAGTAATTGATGCTGTGGTGTTTTCATAATTGATCGTATTTACTTACTATATTTTTTTTGTATTTAAACTACTTTATACGCATTGCCATAAAAGGTAATCAAATAGTAAGCCCTTTTTTAAAATCCTTTTTTTTTCAAAAAATCATTATATTTAGCTTGTTTAAGTTTTTAAACATCAAAACCACACTCAAATGAAACAAATTTTATTACTCTTCCTCCTTTCCTTTTCATTTCTACAAGTCAGTTTAGGACAACAACTCGTTTCCTATCAACTCCTACAACATTATGACATTCAAGATGTACAAGCCATTTTAAATAGCTTTGGAATTCCTTCTACCGTAGTCGCACCTGAATTTGAATTAGATTATTACAAAGTAAGCTATTCCACCGCTAATGCTAGAGGAAATGGAACAACCATTGCCACAGGAGCCCTTGTTGTACCAACAGGGGTTACTTGCCCTATGCCTTTAGTTAGTTATCAACATGGAACGACGACAACCAAAACCAGTGTTCCTTCTTATCAAGGCGGTTCAGAATACCAAATTGGGGTTTTAGCTTCAGCTGTTTCGGGCGTTATTTGTGCCATGCCTGATTATTTGGGCTTGGGCGATGAGCCTGGTTTTCATCCTTATATCAACTCTAGAACAGAAGCTTCTGCGACCATTGACATGATGCGTGTTGCTCGTGAATTAAAAGATACTTTGGGCTTTAACTTAAATGGTCAAGTGCTTTTATTTGGCTATTCTCAAGGTGGGCATTCTACCATGGCTGCTTTTAAGGAGATTGAAACCAACCTTTCTAATGAATTTACAGTTGCCGCTTGTGCTCCAATGTCGGGTCCTTATGATGTTTCTGGCGTTCAAGCAGCAACCATTACCGATCCCAAACCTTATGCAACTCCTGCATATCTGCCTTATGTTATTATGGGCGCACAAGAAGCAGAAGGGAATGTTTATACTAATTTATCTGAAATTTTCAGATCTCCCTATGATTCTCTTTTACCCATCTACTTTGATGGTATAAATTCTACGGGCTGGATCAACAATCGGTTGCCTGACACCCCAAGCCACATGTTAGATACTACTTTTTTTAATAATTACTTGAACGATCAAAATCACTTTGGTAGAGTCTTATTAAGAGAACAAGATGTATACAGTTGGGTTCCTCAAGCGCCTTTAGCCATGTATTATTGTGAGGGGGATGAGCAAGTTTTTTATCGTAATTCTGAGGTGGCTTTAGACACAATGATTGCCTTAGGTGCCTTAAATGTCTCTGCAACACAGCTAGGAGTCACTCTAGATCATACTGCCTGCGCTCCTTTGGCTATTTTATCTTCTTTTGCCTTTTTTGAATTGTACATGGACCTTGCTGGAGGCATGACCTTGACCGATGTCATCGCTAATGCTTCGGGCGCAACTACAATGGATGGATCTATAGCGTTAACAGCGAACAATGGAACAGGACCTTACTCCTATGACTGGAAAGGAAGTTTAGCAGGGCAAACAACTGCGACGGTTTCTGGACTGCTGCCAGATGATTACGAAGTTAGAGTATCAGATGCTCGTGGATGTTATATCAAGCAAGATATTACGGTTAGCATAGCGTCTTCTATTCAAAGCATTGAGCCTGCCAGTAATTATTTTAAAGTAATGCCTAATCCAAGTCAAAACACTTTTTACCTAAAAGTTGTTAGGCCACTAAGTAGTTCTTATAATGTTAGTATTATAGATATGCTTGGACGCACGGTTCACCAAACAGTGGATGCAGATAGTCCATTTATTAGTTATGATGTCAGTCAAATTCCAAATGGTACTTATTTGGTTCGTCTAGAACATGAAACCGAAACTTATACGCAAAAATTAGTCATACAACGTTAAAAATTATAGCACGAAGTTGTTTAAGAATAAATTGATATGCTAAATAAAATCTTATTCTTAAACAACTTCCATTCAATCACGGGTTTTAAAAAAAGAAGCCCAATATAAAACAAATTTATTATGTCGATTACATTAGCACAAGCGGAGAAAATGATTGCTGCTGCACAAAAAAAATCTATTGAATTAGATACTAAAATGAATATTGCAGTAGTAGATGCAGGTGCCAACTTAGTGGCTTTTGCTCGTATGGATGGTGCTTGGTTAGGTTCTTTAGATATTTCGATCAAGAAAGCAAAAACAGCTCGATTTTTTGATATGAATACTGGAGTTATTGGAGAATTGTCTCAACCTGGAGGTCCATTATTCAACATTGAGCACTCCAATGGTGGTTTAATTTCTTTCCCTGGTGGCGTTCCTGTTAAGAATGCAGCAGGTGCCGTTATTGGTGCAATTGGAGTTAGTGGAAGTAGTGTCGAAAACGACCATGCTGTAGCAGAAGCTGGAATGAAAGCATTATAATAATT
>CALDEP010000450.1 GCA_937942475.1 uncultured Aureispira sp. | reverse complement strand
CGCCGCCAGATCCACCTGATCCAGACATACCTGTAGCGCCAGTACCTATTTGAAAACGGCAAGCAACATTCAAGCCTCTTGCTCCATCTGCTCCTACACAACCATCAAAACCATCAACTCCAGTCGTACCATCTTGCCCAGCAGTAGGATTTCCATTATTAAAAGTAACACCATCTCCTAAAGTATTTCTACCACCTCCCATACCTCCAGAAACTGAAGAACCCATACCTGACCCTGTAGCCGAGCAGCCAACAGGTGGACTTAGAGGAGTTCCACCTCGTCCAGAAGCACCTCCGTTGGCACCGTCCGCAGCGTTACCACCACGTCCACCACCACCACCAGCGCCACCATCCACAACACTAGCAGAAGCAGAAAATCCATCTGCTCCAACTCCAATTCCATTTCCGAGGTCTGCATTACGACCGCCGCCGCCACCAAAAACAACAGCAAATGAACCACAGCTAGTTCCTCCAAAACCACCGTTTCCTCCTTGAACATTGTTGTCTTGTGTATTGGGCAGACCATTTTGTCCATTATTACCAGCATAACCATCTGTACCAGCACAACCTACTGCGCCATTTGCACCACTAGCAGCATCTCCAGTCTCTATATTCACCCGAGTAATGTGATAATCAGAAGCATTGTTCATATAAATACCATAGGTAGAAGTACCTGAAACAATTGCATCAGCTGTGGTGATGCTAAAATCTTGTAGTCTAAAATTACTGCTACCAAAAATTTCTAAGGCAGTGATGTTTCGATCAAAATTTAAAATTCCTCTAGGGTTGTTGAGTGTTCTGTGAATGGTGGTTGCGCCAACTTCTGAGGTTTTGATCCAATCTTCTTGCTCCATAAAACCTCCTTCTAAAGTTAGATTGCTTGTAATTGCCAAAGGGTCATCAATGGAATAGGTTCCTGTTGCCATTTTGATAACGGTATTATTACAACTAGCTCGACGCAAGGCTTCTTCTAAAGTAACAGGGTCGAATGTGGTTCCCATTCCTGTTGGACTCCCTGAAGTGGAAGCGTAAATGGAAGTACAAGAAGGTACATTGGAGGATGCTCCTACTTGGATGTAAAGTATTTTTGCACTTGAGCAACCTGTAAATGGATTGGTCACTTCACAATGAAGGGGATAAATCCCTGCTGTATTTGGAATCATGATCACAGTCGTTCCACTTGCTCCATTAACGGTTGAAGGGAGTACTGTAAAAGAGCCATATAATTCCGTAAAAGTAAAATCCATGCTTAAAGCATTTGTACTAGCAGCAATCGTTAAGCTTGAACCACCACAAATAAGCAAGGTATCTGTTGGTAAATAAATGATTGGTGGCGCTTGAACCGTTACGACAACTTGATCTGTTGAAAAACAACCATCACTATGCGTTGCTCGTACGGTATAAGTTCTTGTTATATTGGGGCTTGCTTTGGGATTGGGTATATTAGGATCTGACAAACCTATACTAGGTGTCCATTGATAACTAATGACATTTGCTGCTGTTGTTGTGGCAGATAGTGTTGTGCTATCTCCTTGACAGAGGTCTACATTCATCCCTGCATCTACGGGGTCGTGTGGGTTTGCTATAACATTGATGGTATAAACATAGTTACCACTTCCTATAAGAGGGCAATTATCATCATTAATTGTTACAAAGAAATAATTTACTCCCAAATCAAATATAGTAGGAGTCCAACAGAAGGTTCCTGTGATTTGATTTCCAGAAGGTACTCCTGCTGCTGAACTTGTAAATAAATAATTAGAGATACCACCAGATCCGTTAAAAGACAATACATCACTAGGGTTTGAAGTATCTGATCCTATTATGTCAAAACAAAGTGATGTTCCATAACAAGTAGTCACTTCATAATTAGTACTTCCATTAATTCCTGAAATAGAAGGGTTTGAGTTTGAGTTTGAGCTTGTGCAATTCATAACATCAACTAGCATATCTCGAATAGAGGAGCCTACCAATACACCATTTCGATACTCTTCCACCTCAATACAAACCGAGGTACTCTCTGGTAATGTTGGAGTAAATCGAATCTCTCCCGTTTGAGGGTTAATTGTAATAGGTACAGAAGGTCCAAATGGTGCCGTTCCAGAATATCCAGGTCTATAAGGCATTGGATCATTCCTACCTTCTTCACAAGGAACCAATACATAATTAAGAGAATCATTATCATAATCTACTGCTCCAACATTATAAACAACGGGTTCATTCACACAAGTGAAAGACAGTGGTGGGTTATTAAATATTGGACTATTATTACAAACTGCTGAAGTATTATTCGTTAAATTTGCTGTTACATGTATTCGAGAATTTAGATTTAATAGAGCACTAGTCCTACAACATCTTACTGCCGAAAAAGTCAGGTTTGTACAGTTATAAGGCATTACAAATGTACCATAATAGATATGTTGGTCAACTCCTATAATACTGCTTCCTCCAGAACAATATGACGATTGCCCTGAGCAAAGTGGTGTAATGTCATGTATATTGGTTCTATATAAAAGAGAAGCACCTGTAAATGGATTAGTCCCTAAAGTGCCCTGCCAATATACTCGTATTTGTGATGGAAGATTAATTCCGCTACAATTTCGTGTTATACTTACTGTAACACCATATTCCATTCCACTAACCGTGGCACCCAAACAAGTGTAAGTTAGATCTATCCCTCTTACATGAGTCGCCTTCACTTCCGAAGCCGTCATTATAAGACATAAAAAAGTAACTGCCCATAAGAGGCGTTTTTGTAAAGAATCAAACATAGGGTATTTGTTTTAGTGTGTGTTCAAAAAAATATTGTGTTTTGAAACTTCCTGGGTCGTTTGTTTCATTAGAACTTAATCGCTAAATAGGTTCTATTTCTAATAGAACGATTCATTTCTTTCATTCGTTGCTTCATATTTTAAAAAAGAGTATCCTAAGAAATAGATATCTAAATTCCATTGTTTTAGGGAGTTCTTAAAGTGAATTTATCCTTACAATAAATAGCAAAATGAATGCTTTTAAAGTAAAAAGCAGATTATCCCAAGAATTTAGCTTACCTTTGTGCCTTTATTAGGTTTTTCATAGAGCCACTAAATCTTAAGTTCATTATTAAACTATTTATTATTCTAAGATTTGTCAAAGTGCGTTTAGGTTCAAAACAACCAATTACCAAGCAAAAGTCTTGCGTATTTTTATGGAATCCTATCCACTAACTTTATACAACGAATGACATTTGAAGATTTAAGAATAGTACCTCCTATATTAAAAGCCCTAGCGGCACAAGGTTATACCAAACCAACTCCTATCCAAGCGCAATCTATTCCAATTTTACTACGAGGCAAAGACCTATTGGGTTGTGCTCAAACAGGAACTGGTAAGACGGCTGCTTTTTCAATACCTGTTTTGCAAAACATTTATTTAGATCAGCAAAACGCACCACAAAAAGGAGCAAGAAAAATAAAAGCCTTGATTGTAACGCCTACTAGAGAGTTGGCGATTCAAATTGGGGAAAATTTTACGGCTTATGCTCGTTATACCAACATTAGAAATACCGTTATTTTTGGTGGTGTGAAGCAAGGAAACCAAACACAAGCTTTGAGAAAAGGAGTGGATGTTTTGGTCGCTACTCCTGGACGTTTATTGGATTTGATGCAACAGGGGTTCATCAGTCTTAAACATATTGAATACTTTATTTTAGATGAAGCCGATCACATGTTAGACATGGGGTTCATCCACGATATTCGTAAGCTGATTGCTAAAATTCCAGAAAAGCGTCAATCGCTTTTCTTCTCGGCTACCATGCCTCCATCTATCATTACTTTGTCTCAAAAGATTTTGGGCGAGTACGAAAGTGTGACCATCAAGCCAGAACAAGCCACTGCGGAACGAGTAGAACAAGGCGTTTTCTTTGTTAGCAAGCCTGACAAACGTAAATTATTGGTTCACTTATTAAATGAAAAACCTATTCAATCGGTTTTGGTCTTTTCTAGAACTAAGTTTGGTGCGGATAAGATTGTTAAAATGTTGCAGAAGTCTAAAATCAAGGCTGAAGCTATTCATGGAAATAAATCGCAAGGTGCTAGACAACGTACGTTGAAAGATTTCAAAAATGGTAAAGTAAACGTTTTGATTGCTACAGATATTGCGGCACGTGGTATTGATGTAGATGAATTGTCTTTGGTTATTAACTACGATTTGCCGAATGTTTCGGAGACTTATGTCCATAGAATTGGTCGTACAGGTCGTGCTAGTGCTAGTGGTACTGCTTTGTCTTTTTGCGATATAGAAGAACGCCCTTACCTAAGAGATATCGAAAAGCTAATCAAACAGTCGCTTCCTATTATTGGCGATCATCCTTTTGTACAAGAATACGATGAATCTAGCCCTAGAAAAAAAGCTAGCAAACCTCAAAATTCTCGTAATAACCGTAATAATCGCAACAGCCGTTCTGGTGGTGGTGGTAATAAAGGAAAAGGGAATAGTAATGGTAGAAAAAGCCGTTCTGGTTTTGGCAAGAAAAAGAGTTCTTAGTCCAACACGAACAATATAGTACATTTCTGTACACGGAGAAGCCTATCAATTAATTGGTAGGCTTTTCTATTTTCAAGAATCAATGCTTTTGTCTAAATTTTAATATCTTTGCAGCAGCTTTTACTTACTACTTCATTTCTGTGTACAGGACAAATTTATAATAAGAAAGAATATAGTTTTTTTAAAGGATTTTTAGATCTTAGATCACTTCGTTTTTAGACGTTAGATATTAGACCCTATAAAGCTTAATAGGGTCTAATATCTAAGAGCAACGCGATCTAAAAATTACTTTCGGATAGATTTATACTCTAAATATTTATGCAATTACTTTTTGCTCTGTACTCAGACTTCATTTATGAAGTAGTTTAAAATTACAACTATAATATGCCTGATCAATCAATAAGTTTAAATAAATACATTAGTAGTACAGGAATCTGTTCTCGACGGGAAGCGGACAAGTGGATTGAAGCGGAACGGGTAAAAATAAACGATCAAGTTGCCAAAAAAGGCAATCGAGTTAATGAAGGAGATTCGGTCACTATTGATGACAAGCCTCTAAAAAGCAAGCCTCAATTGGTGTACCTTGCTTTGAACAAACCTCCTGGAATTACTTGCACAACGGATTTAAAAGACGAAGATAATATCATTGATTTTGTCAATCATCCCAAGCGTATTTTTCCGATTGGACGATTGGACAAGCCTTCTTCTGGTCTGATTTTATTGACGAATGATGGCGATATTGTAAATAAAATTCTACGGGAGGAAAACAATCACCAGAAGGAATATATTGTCTATACCAATCGTTTGATCACAGCTGATTTTATCACAAAAATGAGTAATGGAATTCCTATTTTAGATACTATTACGAAAAAATGTGTGGTGCATCAAAAAGGCAAAAAATCATTTTCTATTATATTAACACAAGGACTAAACCGTCAAATTAGACGTATGTGCGAATATTTAGGGTATAAGGTGGTGAGCCTAAAACGAGTTCGAATTATGAACATTCATCTTGGCGATCTAAAACTTGGCAAATGGCGTGAGTTAACAGAAAGTGAATTCAAAGCCTTAGAAAAAAACTTGTAGTAGTTGTCCCCTAATTAATTTAAAACACAACGGCAAGACTGACCGATTGATTGGTCGATATAGGCACGATTGACTTCATCAAAACGATGGAAAATATATCGCCCAATTGATTCGTTTGCTGTATTTAGAGTCGAAGTCCAGAAGAAGGCATAATTTCCTATATTATTAAAAACTCCTGCCTCATAACGACCTGCGGGAAAGATCGAAAATGAAGTCGTGTTGGAGCCATTATCGCCATTTCTCCACCCCGTTTGAGTTTTTATATTCGAGAGTTTCAGCAATCTTCGACTCCCTAGAACGGAAAGATCTGCGGTTGCCATTCCCATCACTTCTTCTAAAGCTTTCCAATCGGCATCGCTAGACAAATGCCACCCTGTAGGGCAAGCCGTTTTAGCGGTATGCCAATCGTATAAATAACCATATTCCTTAGATGGATTGTTTGGATTGAGCATTGCTTCTGAAGTTTCATATCGTAAATTTTCTGCCATCCAATACTTCCCTCCTAGTTCAACGACAGGGTAAACCTCATCGTCTCGAACATCATACAAGCACTTTGATGCTGCATCAAGCCCTGTTGATTTATTGTAGTTTACACCTTCATGAAAATAGGTGCCTACAGCATCACTTTTAGTGCAACTTACAGATAACAAAGTTATATAGCTTAATATTAATAATAAATAGGTTCTACTTTTTCTCATAATTAGGGGCATCTAAATAATGAAGACTTGATTTTTATTTCTTAATTCTTGGACTTTTATGCGCTTAGTTTAGGGAGTACACATTTCTATCTTTTGTAAATCTTCCCTTATAACTATAAAAATTTAATAAGAATAAAGGCTATTTTTACTAAGATGATTTATATAGTTTAAGATAGAGATAAAAACCAATAAAAGAAACTTTGCCCTAGCTTTTCATAGTTTTTTTCTGTCCGTTTTTAATAAAAAATTAACAGCAGGAAGATTTAGAGTAATTGAACTTTTTGGCTCTTTAGGGAGTTGGATAAAGAATAGACGCTTGTCCCTATAAATATCTGATTCATAGACTTATCATATAAAGGGAATTTATTACTTTAGCGATTCCATTCACCAGGAAAAATAGAACTTGTCTCTAAACCACAACTAAGCTTATGTCTGACAACCAGCAACTTAAAATTTCTGATATACAAGGATTAACAAAACTTATTGTTGATGCCACCCTTAATATTACAGATATAGCAGAAGATTTAAATCACCAAATTGTTCATCCTCCCTATCTACCTTCTAGCACGATACAGCACCTTATTAGCGGTGTTTCTAGTCTAATTTATAGCAGTGTTCGAGGCACTACAAAACTAGTTGGCAGAGGCATTACAAAGGGTTTAGCTCAATTAGCTCCAGAACGTTCTATTGGCATTTCATTCGAGCAAAAAGAAATAATGCTCAGTGTTCTAAATGGAATTATTGGTGATTATTTAGACAAGGAGCAAAATCCTTTAGCGCTTCCCATGCAATTCAAGCATCAAGGCAAAGCAATTCCCTTACAATCTGAAGCCATTCAAGAGCTTTATTCAAAGCCATCTGGAAAAATTCTATTGATGGTGCATGGCTTGTGTATGGACGATCTTCAGTGGAATAGAAATGGGCATAATCATGGCGAATTATTAGCAGAAAAATTTAATTTGAGTCCTGTTTATTTGAGATACAATAGTGGTTTACATATTTCTCAAAATGGGCAACAATTGAGTGCTTTGCTAGAAGAACTGGTCCAAAATTGGTCGGTTCCTATCGAGGAAATCACCATTCTCGCCCACAGCATGGGAGGATTGGTCACTAGAAGTGCTTATAACTATGGCACTCTGGAACAAAAAACTTGGACAAAGCATCTAAAGAAAATTATTTTTCTAGGAACGCCACATCAAGGTGCTCCACTAGAACGCGTTGGCAATCATGTTGACCGCCTCTTAGAAGCCATGCCTTATGCTAGACCTTTTGCTAAATTGGGAAAAATGCGCAGTGCTGGTATTACAGATTTAAGATTAGGCATACTCGTTGAAGAAGATTGGGTAAATTTGGATCGATTTGAAAATGAACTAAAACAAGCAACCGTCCTTCCTTTGCCTAAAACCGTTGAGTGTTATGCCATTGCTGCCTCCATTAAAAACAAAATAGCAGATATTTCTATCAAACAATTGGGAGATGGCTTAGTTCCTATCCAAAGTGCTTTAGGGCAACACACAAACGCCACACAAAGCTTAGAATTCAAGCCTGCCAACACCTCGATTAGTTACCAAACCAATCACTTAGAACTCTTGAGTAATCTGACCATTTATCAAAAACTCCAAGAATATTTGAGTGCATAAATTAGCTGCTCTGTAGGTCTATTTCAACAATCGTCCAATAGATTTGTTTTATTTTTATTAAAACACAAAGGTAGAAGGTGTATTTTCTATTTTTTTTATCGACTTTTGTCCTTCTAAATTATTTCAAGTTAAATATAAGCACTTAGCATTGAATATTCGATACATTTTTGAAAGGCTAGGCACTTATTTGAATTTTTATTATTACATATGAAAATTATCATTGCTGGTGCAGGTGCCGTTGGGTTTCACCTAGCAGAGTTGTTAGCTAAAGAAAACCAAGATATTACTTTAATTGACTCTAATAGTCGGGTACTAGAACATGCTGCCACACATTTGGATGTGATGACCTTAAGAGGAGATGCCACTTCTACTAGTATTCTAAAAGAAGCACAAGTAAATACGGCCAATCTTTTTATTGCCGTCACTACCTCAGAATCTACGAATCTGTTATTGGCTATTTTGGCAAAACAAGCTGGCGCACAAAAAACGATTGCTCGTGTCAATAATCCAGAATATTTTGAAACTACACAATTGCAAAGTTTTCAATCGCTGGGAATAGACTCTTTAATCTCACCACAACTATTAGCTGCTCAAGAGGTGGAACGTTTGCTTAAACAAGGCTCTTGTACGGATGTATTTAACTTTGAGAATGGCAAAATTTCCGTGGTTGGATTTACCTTAGACAATACCTGTCCCCTAATCAACAAGACCATTTATGAAATAGATCAAGCCAATTCTGACTTTAATTTCAGAGGGGTTTCTATTCTTAGAGGTTACGAAACCATTATTCCAAATGGCAGAACGGTCTTAGAAAAAGGAGATCACCTGTACATTGCCGCAGAACATAAAAACATAGATAAAGCACTAAATTTTGCAGGCAAACAATTAAAACCCATCAAACGGGTTATGATTATTGGCGGCACTTCTCTAGCCTTGCAAGCAGCTCGTATCTTAGAAAATCAATACAAGGTTTCTTTAATTGTTTCTGACAAAGAGGTCGGGAAACGATTTGTAGAAAAACTACACAATACCTTAGTCATCCATGCAGATGCCAGTAATATTGATGTTTTAAAAGAAGAAGGCATTAAAAGAATGGATGCTTTTGTTGCCTTAACGCCCAACTCTGAAACCAATATTATTACTAGTTTGATGGCGGAAGAACTTGGGGTTTATAAGACGATTGCTTTAGTAGAGGATGTCAACTATACGCACATCTCTAAGAATATTGGCGTGGATACGATTATCAATAAAAAATTAATTGCTGCCAACAAAATATTCCGATTCATAAGAAAAGGAAAAATTAAAGAATTGATTAGTTTGAATGGTGTTAATGCGGAGATTATAGAATTTGAGATACACAAAAAGAATCGACTCTTAAAGCATCCCATCAAAGATTTGCACCTTCCTCAAAAGTCGATTATTGCAGGCGTTGTTCGTGGAGAAGAAAGTCACATTCCCGATGGAGATTTTATGTTTAAGATCAACGATAAGGTAATCGTTTTTGCACAACCAGAAGCTATTTCTCAAGTAGAAGAATTATTTAAATAATGATTGATTTCGGTACAATTTCAAATGTAGTTGGTGTTTTATTAATCAGCTTAGGTTGTTTTATGCTAACAGCGCTCCCATTTTCATGGTATTTCGCTAGTGGCGATGCTTTGGCAATTTTAAGTGCCGCAGGTTTAACCATTTTGGTAGGTGGCTTGTCTTGGCTCTATAAATTTAAAGCAAAAGAAAACGTTGGCAAACGAGAAGGCTATTTGATTGTCGTCATTGGCTGGATTTTCATGTCCTTGTTTAGCATGTTTCCTTATTTGTTTAGTGGTGTATTTACGACCTTTAGCGATGCTTTTTTCGAAAGTGTTTCTGGGCTAACCACCACGGGAGCTTCCGTACTCAATGACATAGAAGCCGTTCCTGAAGGTGTTTTATTTTGGCGAAGCCTAACACAATGGGTCGGAGGTATGGGAATTATCGTCCTTATGGTCGCTATTTTCCCCTTGCTTGGTATTGGTGGTGTAGAACTATTTGTTGCCGAAGCACCAGGCAGTTCCTTAGAAAAAATACATCCTAGAATCAAGGAAATTGCCAAACGACTCTGGTATATTTATGCAGGACTGACCACCTTATTGACCTTTATTTTATGGGCATTGGGCATGACCTTTTTTGATGCTATTAACCATGCTTTAACCACAATGGCAACAGGTGGTTTTTCTACTAAAAATGCAAGTATCGCCTATTTCACAAGCCCTGCCATACAATATACGATTTTGATTTTCATGTTCTTAGCAGGGATTAATTATACCGTTTTGTACTACGGCTTGGTAGGGAAATTCAAAAAAGTTTGGGGAAGTGATGAGTTCAAAGCCTATATTATTTTAGTAGGGATTCTTATGGTTGCTGTCACAACAACTATTTATTGTTCAACCGACCACAGCCTTGAACAATCTTTTCGAGATGCCACTTTTCAGATCATTTCAGTGATTACAACGACTGGATTTATGTCTGCCGATTATACCTCTTGGACGCCTGGTTTGAGTTTGTTATTTTTCTTTTTGCTGTTCGTTGGAGCTTGTGCAGGATCGACGAGTGGGGGCATTAAATTGATTCGACATTTAGTGTTTTTTAAGAACTCTTTCTTAGAATTTAAACGCTTATTGCATCCTAATGCTATTATCAGAACAAAAATAGATGGTAGAATTGTCCCGTCCAAAGTCATGACGCATATCTTGGTTTTTCTGTTGCTTTATTTAATGCTATTTTTCTTTGGATCGTTGGTTATGGTGATCATTCTAGATGATTTTGATCGCCCTTTGTTATCTGCGATTAGTGCGGTAGCCACCTCTCTAGGAAACGTGGGACCAGCCTTAGCGGATTTGAGTCCTGTTAATAATTTCTCTGCTGTTCCTCCATCTGGAAAATATTTTTTAACCTTTCTCATGTTATTGGGTCGTTTGGAATTATTCACCATTTTGGTCATCTTCACACCTTATTTTTGGAAAACTAATTAAGCGCTGAAGCGCTGTATAATTCAAGCATTAGATTCAAAAATTAACTTATATGTATCTCTTTAAAACCTTATTTAAAAATAGTAAAAATTCAATAGTATTTGTATATTGCAAATACATACATAGAAGTTGTTTAAAAATAGGCTAATATTCTAAATGAAATCTCTTTTTCCTTTACGCTTCGTTAAAAATTAGCTTCAGCAGGTTCGTCTCTACCTTTGTTGAGAGAACTGCGAACAGATAAGGCTATCAACCAACCACGAAGTAGTAGCGAAGCTAAATTTTGCCTTGACTAAAGAAAAAATAGTACTCATTTTTAACACAATACTATTCTTAAACAACTCCATACTATTTAAAGTCTTTCTTTTAGAATCACATACAACACACATCCAATTATACTCCCCATATCCAAGGATAGTAGTCCATGCCATTTTTTAGCTTAAAAACTAAAACCTCAATAAATTGGGAACAGGCAAGTACTACTTATTTAATTGATTATCATTCAAAATGTCCTTCTAGCAGTAAACTGCTAATAATCAATTAGGTAAGTTTTTTGAACAAACTATTAAAGAAATGACTTCGTTTTGATAATACACGATTAAAAATGGGAACAGAAGTTAAAAGTTTTTGGAACGAGCGTTGGGTTAAAATTCAATGCAAAGCTCCTACAAAGCAAAAAGATTATTATTTTTCAGATTATGGACGCATAAAAAGTACCGACAAATCTACCGAAAACGAAACCTTATTAAGAGGCTCTATCACCATTCAAGGCTATCGTCAGGTGAATATGAAGTTACAAGAAAATCTTAGACAAGGTTTTTATGTTCACAAATTGGTTGCTCAAGAATTTTGCCCAAAAGAAAACGATGCGGCTAAATTTGTCATCCACTTAGACAGGGATAATCTCAACAACCATTATGAAAATTTAAAATGGTTTACACAACGGGAAATGACTGATTTTCAAATTAAAAATGGGGTCTACAACCCAGAAAACAGAAAACGCCCTTCTCACTGCAAAATGAATCCAGATCGTGTTCGATTATTAAAAAAGCGTTTAAAAGAAGGAAAAACAAAGAAAAAAATCCTTGCTAAAAGCTTTGGAATCACTGTAGAACAACTCCGTAAAATTGAAAAAGGCATTGATTGGAAATACGTTACATTAGAGGACGATTAAGCCGATCTAAATGGTCTAAAAGAAGGTAAACCTTCTAAACGTTTAAGTAATTATAAATAAGTTAAGCCTACTTTTTTTCTTGATAAGGTCTATTTGCAAATCATGCAAGCTCTTTAAAGAGCCTTACATGATTTGTAAATATTAAGGGACGTGTAAGATTTCTTCGTCCCATTCAAAATTCTTTTTGCTATCTCTTTTAATTTCTATTCTAATAACAATAGATAAACCTATCGTATAGAAGGCCATTAAAGTTATGATAGGGATATAAGCTTCAACTTTCGACCAGGCTAAAAAATAGATTAAGGAGAAACAAAGCGCAGAAAAAATAGGCGCAGATAAACCAATTTTTTTTCTCCTAGAAAAATCTAATTGATAAGCAAACCAAAAGACAATTAGTCCCATAATAGAACCAACAGGTCCTGCACCAACAATCGTCACAATGTCATAAATTGCCAACATAGTCGCCAATAAAGCAATCCCTAATTGCATTAACATGGCTCTAATCAACATTCGATTTCGCTTCATGTAGATGTGCTGCTCTTCTGAAATAGTATCGTCTAATAATTCTTGCATTTCTACCAAATAAAAATGCGAATTGCAAATCCCTTGAGACTCACCATTCGCATGACAATTTATATGTTTAGGTTTATCTAACCGTGATTTCTTCTTCCAAAGAAGGATCAAACAAACCAACTGTTTCTTTTACGTCTGCCTCTCCTTTAAAGAAGAATTTTACGCCCTTAATTTTTGCACTTTCAGGACTGTCTACCCCCCACTCTTTGAGCGATTCCACTAAATCCATATCACCTACAAAAAAAGCACAAGTTCGTACCCCTCCTGCTTCAATTTTTTCAGGGAATTCGTTGTAATCATCCCCATTTGCTATATCTGAACACTCTTCCTCTCCTAATTCAATCTCTTCTTCCATCCCATCGTCATTCTCTCTTTTGGCATAAAAAGTCCCTGTAGCGCCAAGAATTGTAATCTCTCCTTCTGCTTTTATACGTAAGGTTGCTTTAATCATTGGATCGGTAAACGTAAATGGATTTTCTATCCATTCATAATCCAGTGCAACACCTGTTTTGCCAACCATTTTTTTCATCTTGTCAAAGAATCCCATTGTTTCTTATTTATATATGTGATTTAATAGGAATAGTTCGGTAATTTTTTGTTTAAAAATTATCAAACTATTAAATATAAAATTGCCCTAAAAATGATCTGTCTGTTCTTAAATATACATTTTTCAACAGAAAATTCTTTTAAGATTATCTTTTTTATTTTTAATAACTGATGTTACGCAAGAAATTAATTGGGTGATTCAAAACTAAAAGATGGTTTTACAAGTCTATTTGAATGATGAATGTTTAATTTTGAATGCTAAATGCTCCTAGCGCAATCGTAGGGCATTAAAAATTTAGCATTCACCATTCAACATTAAATCGAAACTAAAAAATAGAAGGGTACCTTTAAATTATCTTTGAAAAGCTTCTGCGTAACATGAGAAAAAAGAACCTAAGCATAGCTGCTGCTTCATAGGGATTTATGAACTTGATATTTTTGTTCTTAATTAAACACAATTACTTTTTTTTACAAAAAAAGGGTTTTTCTTTTTCTGTATTATAAAATACTTTCACTACATTTAATTATGTATTCCTGCATACCTTAACAAATTAACTTAAAACACCTCCCTCCTTTAAAAAAACCAAATAAAATTGATTGTCTAATGCTTAAAAGTATTAGCATAACGATGTATTTTAAAATGTTTTTACAAAGGCTTTTACTCGTATTTTTCTTTATTTGGGGATGTTTGCACAAAGCATCTACACACCCACTCACACCCAAAATTGACAGCTTAGTTCAAAGAGTCACCAAACTTACCTACGACCATAAATTTCAAATAGCCCAAGAATTAGTTTTAGATTACTTAAAACAAGATCACCTAAACTCTATAGAAGTTTTCTATGGGCATTTTTTGAGAGCAGAGATTAACAAATCATCCGGCAATTCAGTCAAAGCAATTAACTTATTATTCGAATGCAAAAAGTACCTTGCTCCAATCGAGAAAGACAAACTGATTCTTGAATCGCTACTTTATGGTAATATTAGTGAATGTTACTTCAATCTGCACCACCATGCTAAAGCAAAAAAATATGCTTTATTATCCATAAAATTTAACCCCAAAAACGACCTTCGTAGAAATGGTCATGCTATTAATCACTTAATTATTGGATTTAGTGATTACACTAAAAAAAATTATGCTGCCGCTCTAAATGCGTACCATGAAGCCATCAAATCATATCAACTTCTTGGAGATGTATGTGAGTTGCCTTTGTGTTATAATAAAATAGCAGCTGTTTATTGGCATCGACATGAATATATCTTGGCGGAACAAGCACTAGAAAAATCTTTAGCTATTAGTGATTCTTGTAATATTGATCAATACCGTTTACTCTCGAATTTCGCCTTATTTGAATATTATAAACATAGAAAAGAACATAAAAGGGCTTTAGATTTAGTAGAAAAAATCAATACCTTAAAAACCTCCATCTACACAGAACAACAAAAGCATACGCTTCATCATTTAGAAATGAAGTATGAGGTCGAGTTGACAAAGAACGAAAATCAAAACCTAAAAATCAACGCTAAAATTGAAACCGATAACAATCATTTTCAAAGGATGATTTTCATTAGCTCTATCCTTGGTTTGCTATTTTTATTAACCTTAGGTCTTGTCACCCTCAGAGTACGCAAAAAGAAGAATACGTTACTTAGTAATCAATTACAAAAAATTGAAGCCCAAAATAAAGAACGAGAGGCCTTGCTCAAAGAGGTGCACCATCGAGTAAAAAACAACCTACAAGTTATTACTAGTTTACTCCATTTACAAGCCAATCAAAACGGCGGTCAAGACATCCAATCTCTATTTAAACAAAGTCAACATCGCATCAATACAATGGCGATGGTACATGAGATGCTCTATCAATCTGATAACCTTTCTAAGATCCAATTAAAGGCGTATTTAGAAGAACTTAGCAACTCTTTAATCAAATCTATAAAAGGGGAACAACAAACTGTTTTAACAGAAATTGAAATTCCTGAGAATATCTATTTGGGGATAGATACAGCCATCCCTTTAGGCTTATTAAGTAATGAAATCATTAGCAATTCGCTCATTCATGGCATTCCTAAAGGCGAAAAGGGCGAAATATACATTCGAGTAGAAGAGATAGAAAAAGGCTCCTTCATCTTACATATTGGTGATAATGGGATTGGATGCCCAAAGGATTTAACCTTAAAAGATATAAATACACTTGGATTAGTTTTGGTTCAAAAACTCACGCGTCAACTCTCTGGCAGCATCGAAAAAGATCATTCAAAAAAAGGATGTCACTATAAGATTTCCTTTAAAGAAGTAGAATAAACCAAGTTATTTTCTTCAAAAAATGATTATATTGAGTTCTTACAAATCAACAAAAACACTCAATCAATCGTTTATGAAATTCTACAGCAAAAAGAACCTACACTTCCTCTTACACGATGTATTTCAAATAGAAACCTTATCTCAATATCCTTTTTTTGAAGAGCACAACGAAGAGACTTACAACATGGTCTTGGACGCTTGTACGGACTTATCAACTCAAAAATTACGTCCCATATTAACAGAAATGGATCGCAATGCGCCTGATTTTGTCGATGGACGAATCAAAGTACATCCTGATATGAAGGATTTAATGCAGGCATTTGGAGATGGTGGCTGGATTAACTCCCCACTCTCTTATGAAGAAGGTGGACAGCAAATGCCTTATATGATTTTTAATGCTACTTTATTTATCTTTGGGGCTGCCAATTACTCTGCTTCCGTTTATCCTTTCCTATCTGCTGGAGCCTCCAACTTAATTCGAAGTTTTGGAACAGAGGCGCAAAAAGCAAGCTTCTTAGAAAATCTGTACAATGGAAAATGGCAAGGAACGATGGCTTTGACAGAACCAGATGCAGGAAGTTCTTTGGGCGATATATCCACTTCCGCAGAGCCGACAGAAGAAGGTTATTATAAAATAAAAGGACAAAAAATATTTATCTCTTGTGGCGATCACGATGGCGTAGAAAACATCGTTCATCTAATGTTGGCAAGAATCAAAGGTGCTCCCAAAGGGTCTAAAGGAATTTCGCTGTTCATTGTTCCTCGCCTACGCCCAGATGCAGCAGGCAACTTGGAATATAATGACGTAACTACTGGTGGCATTTTTCACAAAATGGGTTATAAAGGCGCTCCTATTGCACACATTATCACAGGAGAAAAAGACGATTGTAGGGGCTACTTGATTGGGGAAGCCAACAAGGGCTTGTTGTGTATGTTCCAAATGATGAATGAAGCTCGAATTGCCGTTGGTTTTAACGCCGCTTCTATCGCTTCGGCTGCCTACTATGCTTCTTTGCAATACTGCCGAGAACGCAGCCAAGGTAGACGAGTTGGCACCAAATCCGCAGAGCAATCGCTCATCATAGAACATGCTGATGTGAAACGCATGTTACTTTTTCAACGCTCGGTTGTCGAAGGTAGTTTAAGTTTGTTAATGGAATGCTCTCGTTATGCCGACTTGGTTCGAGTAACAACAGGAGAAGAGCAAGAAAGATACGAAGCTTTATTGGGTTTATTAACGCCTGTGGCGAAGTCCTACCCTTCTGAAATGGGTTGTTTAAGTACCAGTACTGCCATTCAGTGTTTGGGTGGTTATGGCTTTACAGAAGAGTTTTTGCCCGAGCATTTTTATAGAGAGGCTAGAATTCATCCCATTCACGAAGGCACGACGGCTATTCATGGAATGGATTTATTAGGTCGTAAAATAGCCAAAGATCAAGGCGCTACTTTACGGATTCTAATTGCTGAAATAACCGAAACCATTCAAAAAGCTGCTGCTGTAGCATCTTTGCAAGCGCATGCAACCAACTTAGGAACGACTTTAGAGAAATTAGTCGATACCACTATGAATTTAAGTATGCTTGGAATGCAAGGCAAATTAGAAGCCTTCTTGTCTGATGCGACGCTTTATTTAGAAACGTTTGGGGTGGTCATTATCGGTTGGCAATGGCTCAAACAAGGTTTGGTTGCTAGTCAAAAACTAGATGGCACGGACGATGAGTTCTATCAAGGTAAATTGTATACGATGGAGTACTTCTTTGAATATGAATTACCAAAAACAAGAAGCTTATTAAAAACACTTCAAAGCAAAACAAGTGTTACGGTTGATATTCAAGATGGGCATTTTGATTAGTGATTTTTGACGATGATAATTTCTATTATTTTAAAGGAACTAGCTCTAAATTATACGTATAATTTAGAGCTGTATTTTGTTTTTCGGAGAAAAATCCTACCTTTGTTTAGATTTAATCTAAATAAAAATAAGATACCATGTGTCAACATACAACTTTAGCTAAAAACTCTGATGGATTTGTTTTGTGGTGTAAGGAATGCCTCGTTTATCGAATGCATTTTAACTCCATTGTCATGGTATTAGATGTCAAAGGCTTAGAAACATTCAAAAGTAACTTATGCAATTGTTATCAAGAAAATAGATTTAGCCAAATAGATCGAGCGCAAAAGCATTTATTTTTCAAGACACAAGTAGAGGGACTTCAACTGTTTTTTTCTATTAATGATGTTGGTTCCTTACTCGCTTTGTTGCAAGAAGCCGCCTTGTCTTATTCAGAATTGAATTATAGCGCTTCATAAATTCCTTTTTTTTTTATTAATTTTGGCAAGATTTTAGAATACACTAAACATCTAATAAACAATTATCTAGTTAAAAAAACGTTGACCTTTTAAGAGATCAACAAACTTATAAAAACGCACTATAATGAGATGTTTACTTTTCGGACTACTAGTTTTAATTAGTAGTACTTCTTTTGCCCAATTAAGAGAAGGATTTGATCCTGACGAGGTTAAGGCTTTAATTTCCATGTGTAACAGCTATACCTTTCAAAACTTATATGGCTCTGACGCAGCAATTGCGCCTAAGAATTATAAAAAAACGTTTACTTCTCCTGTCATTGGAATGGACAACAAGTTCCAAGTATACAC
>CALDEP010000449.1 GCA_937942475.1 uncultured Aureispira sp. | reverse complement strand
ATTATTATTTGAATCTAAAAAAATACGACAAGGCGACGGCTGATTATAGCAAGTCTGTGGAATTATCACCAGAGTATAAGCAAAAAGAAATTCAAAAATTGTTGAAGGTGGCTAAGAAAGGCTTTCTTTCTGGGGAGTGATGTTTTAGAAAAAGAATTTACCTCCTTGTTTTAGCCCTAAGAAGTGAAATAAATAGGCTAAAATCCAAGGTGTAGCACTGATGAACAAGAATAATTTATTGATAAATGATATTTTAATCTTGAATAAAGTTTTAATATCTGAGGAGTATTTCCAAAGACTTAGAGCGACAAGAATCAACAAGAATACTTTACTGGGATCTTGTATAGTCAGTATTTTTATAATTTTAATAAAAGATTTTCCTTGTACCATCCACACTAAAATAATTAAGCCCCAAGAGCTAAGTAGCCCCAGAACACTTTCTATAAAAGATAGCCTAAATTTTATTACAATAAGAAATGGAATTAGTGGAAGTAAGGCTTCTTGTAGATAATAACCTTGAATAAAAAAGAAGGTATAAATACTAAGATAAAGTAAGATTAGTTTGGGACGAAGTTTAGAAGTTCTAATTATAGATAAACCTAATGGAATAGATAATAATCCAAGAGTAATTGGTTCAAAACAATCGAATAAACTAGGTGTTGGATCATAGAGAACCAAGAGCCCTCGACCTCTCAAACTTTCAGAATATTGGTGTAGTTTATATAAGCCCTGATACAATAATACTCCTCCTTGGACCAACCAAAGAAATCCTACTAAGAATCTATAAGCCATCTGTTCTTTCCTAAGATTTCTTGGCTTTTTTATAGCATCTAAAATTTCATTATTCATTACAGATGTTATTTTGCCCAATCATCTTTCTTCTATCATTTTCAGAAAATTTATTTTTCGTTTATAAAATTTATAACTCCTCTATATTGGCATAAAACGCCTTGTTATGTATTAGCGTTTTTTTCGACTAATGAATACAATTGCAATATGTCCTGTCGATATTTTGGGAGACTCCACAGGGGTATATCTATATGTTTTTGCAATTTTTTTAGCAACCCGCCATTGTTTTTTATTTTTGACTGTAGTGGTATGTAATTCAGGTGCAGTAGTCGAAGCTTTGACCGTTTTAGCTTTGATCACTTTTCCTTCAGCATTTACTTTAACAAAAACCCAACAAGTACCTTCTTCATAAGATGCTTTAAAAGGAGTCGGTTCTTTGCTTACTAATCTTCTACTCTTTTTAGGATTAATATCTATTGGAGTAGTTTGACCTTGTACTTGATTAGAGCCTAAGAAGATGAGAAATATAAATAGCATGTTTTTGAAAAATAAACTCATTTAGTGCAGTCTGTTATATTGAAACCTAAGTTTTTTAGAATAAAATGCTGTGATTTTATGATGGAATGAATTACAAACCCTACTGCACCACCAAGGTAGGACGTCTCAAAATATGATGCACCTTAATAGAAACATCTAAGAATAAAATTCTAGGATTTCCATTGCGTTCTACATGAAAAGCAGTTTCATCAAACAGCGTAATCAACTCCTGTAATTGGTCAATTCCGATGACTTTAAGCATATTTTGAGCCGTGCTTAATTCTGATTTTTGAAGGCGTACTTTTAGCTGTCCGCCACCCAATTGCAAGCTTAAAAATTCTTTTAGAAAATAAAGGGCATATTGCAAAAAGACCACTTGATCCTTGCGCCCCATCTTAGTGAAAAACTCTTTTTGAGGATGTTTGCCACTGACGATGCCTTCTACCCATTGCACCATTTCCTTGGGTTTTCCTTGATAACAAGCCCGCAGCCAATCGACAAATAACAAGGCATTATTATCATCCATATCATCTATGAGCGTTTGCGCTTTGTTATAATTACCTTCCACCAAATAGGCAATGGTTTGTGCTTTTTCTGGGCTTAATTGCTGATTTTTTTCCAAGGCAGTTGCAATTAAATCATCCTCCAAACGAGGAATGGTGACCAATTGACAACGAGATAAAATGGTGTTTAAAATCTTTCCTTCCTCTTCTGATATTAATAAAAAGACGGTATTGGGACGAGGCTCCTCAATCAATTTTAGCAAGCGATTTCCTTCCTTACCTAAATATTCAGGAAGCCACAAAAGCATAATTTTAAACTTCCCTTCTAGGGCTTTATAACTCAAACGTTGAACAATAGAAACACACTCATCTTTGGTGATGTTTCCCTGTTTGTTGTCTGCGCCCAATTGCTCTAGCCATTGATTGGCGTTTAGGTAAGGATTTTCCGTAATGGCAGCACGCCACTCTTTGATAAAGTGTGTGCTAATTGCTTTGGAACCAACGGTTGGATAAGAAAAATGCAAATCGGGATGCACGTATTTACTTGTTTTTCGACAAGCACTACAAGTTCCACAAGCATCTTGCTCAGAAGGTTGTTCGCACAACAAAAATTGTGCATAAGCCAAGGCTAAAGCCAAGGCACCATTTCCTTCTTTACCCAAGAAAATTTGAGCATGAGCGGTACGGTCCGCATGGAAACTTTCAATAAGATGCGTTTTGATTTTTTCGTGTCCAAAGACTTCTTTAAATAACATATATTTGGTTCGTCGTTTTTTCAATTACTAACACAAGTTACGCAATAATTTCTTAGAATGTATGGACAAGCTAACCTGTTTTGTAGAGAACATCAGTTTCTATGCAGAAATCCCTAATGCTTTTAAAACTTCGTCAGAAGCAGGTTCTGTTTGAGGATCAAAAACGTGGGCTAAAAACCCTTGTTCGTCAAACACATATTTTTGGAAATTCCAAGTCACTTCAGAATCTTGAACGCCATTTTGTGCCTTTTCTGTTACAAAACTATACAGGTCGTGTTTGTTGTCGCCTTTGACGGAAATCTTAGTGGTCAAAGGAAAACTAACGTCATAAGTCAAGCTACAAAACTGTTGAATTTCTGCATCTGTTCCTGGCTCTTGTGCCCCAAAATTATTTGCTGGACAGCCTACAATGACAAATTTATCCGAAAATTCTCGGTACATTTCCTCCAATTGTGCATATTGTGGTGTCAAACCACATTCAGAAGCCACATTGACCAATAGGATTTTTTTTCCTGCATAATCAGAAAATTTGATGGCTTCACCTTTTAAACCCTTAATGCTAAGTTCGTGGATGCTTTGAGCTGTGTTCATATTCGTAATATATTATTGTGTTGTAGTATAAATGATGATTTATTTTCTTAAATTATAAATCATTACTCCGTTGGGAAATCGTATTAGTTTGATTATCAGCAGGATGTGCTTCTGTTAATTAAAGTACTAAAAATCTGATAATCAAACTAATGCAAGATGCTTTTTATGTTTTTCATAGAAAAACTAAAAAATCAACGGAGTATTAATAAATATAACAACATATTTCTAAGATTTTGGTTAAGAGTACAGACGCTTTTTTTTGATCTAAATTCTAAAGGTCAAAACCATAATGGGTATAAATTAATAATAACCAAATTATAAAACTTTTTATAAAGATATGTATATTTCAGTATTTCGCAAAGCTCATTTTAATGCGGCACATCGTTTGCACAATCCTAATTGGTCAGAAGAAAAGAATGAAGCAATCTTTGGACTCTGCAACAACTCTTATTATCACGGACATAACTACGAGTTGGAAGTGAAGGTAAGTGGAGAAGTTGACCCAGAAACAGGTTATTTAATTGATTTAAAGCTCTTGTCGGACTTAATTAAAGACCGAGTAGAAAAAAAGTTAGATCATAAAAATCTAAACGAGCAAGTAGAAGAGTTTAAAAACTTAAATCCTACTGCGGAGAATATTGCTTACGTAATTTGGCAAATTTTGCGCAAAGAATTGGATGAAAAATATGATTTAATGGTTCGTTTGTACGAAACTCCACGCAATTATGTAGAGTATGAAGGCAAATAGATATTGAAACTGTTGAAAAAAGATTATATTTGTTAGGGATACCCTTGTATTTTCATTGTTCAAAGAACCGTGAAGGTAATACATCTTACAAAAACAATTAGTACACTTTACGGTAAATGAGAACTAAGTCCAAGTATCTGATAACAGTATGTTTTATTTTATCTAGTCAGATTACGATACTTATAGCACAGCCTTCGTTTACACTAAATGGCTCTACCATTGTCATGTCTGAGAATTGTTATCGTTTAACATCTCATGAGTCATCCAATGATGTAGGCAGCCTTTGGTGCGAGTTCCCTATTGATTTAACGAATGCAATTGACTTGCGTTTTGCGATTAATTTGGGCTGTTCTAAATATGCGGGTGAAGGACTTGCTTTTGTCATGCATACCGATTCTTCTACTTATGATGCTTTGGGCTGTACAGGCTCTGCCATGGGCTTTGGGAAAACAAGTAATTGTGAAGGAATTAGCCCTTCTTTGGCAGTAGAAATAGATACTCGTTTCAATCGAAATCATAAGGATTTATATCAGCCACATTTAGCCTTGGTGCAGGATGGAAATTTAGGAAAACCCTTGACAGAGCCTATTCGAGCGAAAGAATATGGGAAAGATGTTCGAGATTGTGAATATCATGACGTCCAAATTACTTGGCTTCCCTCCAAACAAGAACTTTGTATTTATTTTGATGGCGAGTTGCGTATTACCTACGGAAAAGACCTAGTAAATGAAATATTTGCAGGGAATCAAAATGTCTATTTTGGTTTTACAGGCAGTACGAGTAGTCGTGCCAATATGCAAATGGTTTGTGTACAATCTCTAGTCATTGAAGTGGATGGAGATTTTGAACGCAAACGTAGTTTTGAGGATGCCATTGGGATCTATCCCAATCCTTTGAAAGAAAAAATTACCATTTCTGTAGATTTATCGGAAGAACAAGACGTGCAAATGCAGTTGTACGATAGCACGGGCAAACTCATTTATGAAATTCCAACACATGCCACTCAATCCAAGAAATATTACTTCAATATGCCAGGTTTGCCTTCTGGTGTTTATTATGTGACGGTTACGAATGGAACCAATCGTGTTAGCAAAAAGGTGGTTCATATTTCAGCTATTCGAGCATAGGTTCTTCTTGTAATCGTTCGTCTTTCAGCTTCTGAAAATAGGGCTTCAAGGTATAGAGGTCCAGCCATTCTGTGTTTAGAGTGGTATCTTTTTGGTATTGATAAAAGGATTTAGAAGGAAATGTTTTTTCAAGAATAAGATACGTGGTTGGATTGTTTCTTTCCTCCTTAGCGGTCTTTGCCCACATTGAATTGCTAGTTGATAATCCTCCAACACGAACCAAATAACATTCCGTTGAATAAGCGGCTTGAAGGGTTCGTACCAATACTTTTTCATTCCGTTTCATCTTAGAGCTTAACATTTCTATATCTTCTAAAATGAGTTGATCTCTAGAATAGGCTCCATATCGAAGGAAGGGGATTGTTATTCCTATTAATAATAATAATAAACCAAGATAAGAAACGATTTTTAAGCGTAGAGCGGTTCCTTTATGCTGTAATAACTGAACTAGAATTGGTTGTGTTAAATGAGCAATGGCTAAGGCGATGAATGGCATGGCAGGAATGATATAAAAACGACCTTGTTTGGCACTAATCATAATAGGAACTGTCCCCGCCAAACCTAACAATAAAAATAAAAGCGCCCATTTTTTAGAAGTAGAAACAGGCGAAATAAAATTCTTTTTGAAGGTGTAAAAACTTAAACTAAGAAAGGCAATGATCCATAAGGCTAATGGTTCTAAGAAAAGCCATTCTAAAACATAAAGACGTTCTTGAAAGGTGTTTTCTGCGGCTGCTCCATTAATACTATTGATTAATTGTCGTTGATAGTACTGTTCAAAATAAGCAAAGGATTCAGGTTCTACTAAAAATAAAAATACATAACTTAACAATAGAGTACCTAGAATCAGACTCGTCAAAAATAGTCCCTTGGAAAAAGAAATGCTTCTGAAAACAAGCCAATAGAGCAGGAAAAAGACCAAAGGAAATAAACCGACAGGTCCTTTAGACAAGGTGGCTAAAAAAATAAAAAGCCCCATTAAGCTAATTCCTAGTTTATGTTTTTGCTGCTGACTGGCTAATAAACCAAAATACACGCTCCAAACAATGAAAACAGTCATCGTGTTTTCTAGCATGTACTGTTGAAAACTCCAAATGTTTATGGGAATGATGATCCAGCAAATCCATACCCACCAAGTAGACCAAGGAGCTGAATTAGGATTGCTGAGTTTCCAAATTTTGCTCATTCCCCACAAAATAAAACTTAGGTTTAAGATCGAAAAAAGGCGTTCTGCCCAGAATGCTTCTTGTAGGAGGTGAATAAAATAAGAAAACATCCAAATGGCTAAGGGAGGATGACCGTAAAATTCACCTAAAACAGGATGACCAGAATTGGTCAAATGCCAAGCGGTTCCTATTTCATTGGATAGGTTTTGAGCCATTGCACTATAAAAAATACTGTCACCAAATAGTCCTTTCGTCAAGAGTTGGTAACCAAAAATAAGCACAAATATGGCAAGGGTTAAAATGAAAAATGGAAGATGTTGTTTCTCGGTTTTGATCGTGTTTTGCACAGCAGTAAGCGTTTGTTGGCGATGGTGTTGGACGATTAATAAATCCCCAATAAGCTCTAAGTATTCTATTTAAGTACTCATTTACGCAAGAAAATTTTAGGTAGTATTGAACTTGTTTTACTCAAAAAATTAAGCATTAAACTATATTTATTGAGCCGTTTACTAGTTTTGAGCAGCCTAATTAATTTTCTGCGTAACATCAGTTAATTATTTTGGTCATCTACTTCTTTAGACGATTGCAACAGGGGCTTTAGTTGGAAGTGGCTTCGTTTTTACGGCTAAAAATACTCAATAAAACGCCAAAAGGTAATAACCAAATCACTTTTGCTCCCAAACGATCGAGAGCATTGGCAAAGGTACCACAAGACCAGGCATTTAGTAATAATGCAAGAATTAATAATACAAAGAAGCTTATAATGGTAGGATCGTATTTTTTGTAATTCATCAGAATAAAAAGCGTAGCTAAAAAAGAAAGCCCAATGATAAATTGCAGGAAATAGTTGTAAGAAGCTAAGAAAGAAAGCTTGTTTTTATTTTGCAGCGATTGAGCGTATTGTTGTTGCTGATTGCTCCCGAAATAGGTTCCAATACGCTCGTAAAGCAAGGTGTGTTTTAAGAAAACACCATTCCCATCTCCAATGCCAAATTGTAGCAACTGTTCAAGGGTTGCTTTGAGGGAAGCTTGAATGTGAATGGCAATATATTTAGGGCTTGTTAGGGTTGTGAAAATAATTTCATCAAACTCCTCTTTGGTATCTTCCCAACCTCCAATTTTGTAAAAAGGACTCTCTGGATTCCATAAAAAATCATATCCTTTGGGCGGGAGTTTATCTTTGTAGGGACAAAGTTTGTACTCCTGCTCTTCGCAATATTCGTCTAAGTAGGTTTTTGCAATGCCATGCTCTACCAAAGCACCCATAAAAAAAACATGTTTGGACTTAGAAAAGGCAGAGCCCATGGTTAGGAAACTTCCAAGGGTTAATAAAAGGAGGAAAAAAAATGGCTTTAGCGTAATTTGCCTTCTAGCGCCTAGAATATTAAAGAAATAAAACAAGCCAATCAGTAGCAATAAAACAATATTGAAGGTGATGTGTGAAAGATGGCAAGCCGTTGCTAAAAAAAATAAGCCATAAAGGGCAATTTGCTCTAATTTAGAGGGTTGGGCAAGTAATAAAAGCAGCACGGATAAAATCAAAATAGGCGTCATAATATCGGCAATCAATTCACTGGTGACCCACGAAAGACTGGTGCTTGAAATTAAGACAATAAGACTCAAAAAAAAGAATTGGACTTTGCTAGAGGCACTTTTGTTTTTTAATAAGCGTTGAATGCTGGTCCAAATAAGGAAAGAAATCAATAGGGCTTGAACCCCAATAATAGCCCAAAGAGAAAACCCATTAAGACTACTGACTCTTAGAAACAAACCATAAGCAATAGGTCGGTCAATGGGGGTTTCCAGTTCAAAGCCAGAAGCCAAGTAGGTGGAGGTATCAGAATAGACAATAGGAAAGCCATTGATATAAGCTGCTGCAAGCAAAAGTATTGCTCCAAATAGTATATAGATATTTTTTTGTAAAAAAATCAGCAGAAATGTTTATT
>CALDEP010000448.1 GCA_937942475.1 uncultured Aureispira sp. | reverse complement strand
TGGTTGATTGACAATTTTTGCCAAAATGAGACTAGGTGGTTTAAGTTTACTAATTTAGTTTTAAGTCGTAAGTTTTAAGTAGAAAGTCGTAACGTGTTGCTAACTAATAAGCTTACGACTTTCTACTTACGACTTATAACTAAAACCTCAAGTCTATAAAAAAGGTTAAATTGTAAGCCTTGGCAAAAATTGTCAAAGAACCTTTATTTCTTTGATTAAGCCAATGGAATAAAAAAACGCACTTCCTGTTCTTAATAAAAATAAAAATCACGGGAAGTGAGCTAAGGCTGCCTTAAAAAAGGACTATTTAAGTTTCATAATTCGTTTGACTACTTTGCCTTTAGGAGAATAAATTTCTAAGAAATAAATGCCTTGTGGAAGCGCTGAAACATCCAAACTAGTTTTTAATTTGTTAGGTTGAATTTGCTGAAGAATACGTCCCTCTATACTAATTAAGCGCACTTCTTCTAAGTTCAGTTCAGACGCTAAAAAAATCTGTTGACGAACCGGATTTGGATAAACCGTCAGTTCCCAAGGCTGTACGGCTTGGCTTGTAATTGGGGCAATAGAAGTAATGACCAATGTTGTTGAATTATCAATCTGATGTTCACTCAAATTGGTAATAATAGGCGCGTTAAAATCAAAATAAATAGCTGCTTGATTATGAATAAAGGTACCATCTACTAAGTTTGGAGCTTGTTTTACTTTAAAAGAAACAAAGCCTTGAGAGGCATCTAAGTTGGTGGTGCTGTCTGGCAATAAGATAGCATCAAAACGCCATTCTAAAACATTATTTTGCTGAATATTAAAGGTGTAATTATGACTAGAAACACCCGATTCTACAGACAGAATATTCAATTCAGGAGGCAAAGCATCTTGAATAACGACCGTAAAGGCAGTATCTGTTCCTGTGTTTTGGAAACGTATGATGTATTCTAAATCAGTATTAGAACGAATTAAATGGGCATCTGTGCGACCCAATGGAAATCCACGTTTGTCGTTGGGATCAAAACTGCCCGAAGCTTGTATACAATCAATATCAATGTTCGGATTGGCATCGTCTTGTGGGAATTGATTCACCAGTCCTGGTGTCCAATTGGTGGCAATGGCTGCTAAGCTGCCACAACGCTCAATGACAGCATTGGGATGGCTGTTTCCTGGGTGCATGGGGTGCTGATCTACTTCCAAACGCCAGGTATGTCCATTGGCAGGAAAACAAAGCACCAAACTATCGCCTCCTGTAAGCATTAAGCTATCCAATTGATACAAAGACGTATCTACATAGACTCGAATGGGGCGGTGACATTGCATGTCTCCTGTTCCATATTGCCCTGTATTATAAATCGTAAAACAAGCCAAACTATCGTTCACACAAGTTCCTGTTACCCTTAAACTAGAGCGATCCCAAACCGCCAAACAGGGCGAAAGAACGGCTACAGAATCTTGGTTTCTCAAAATAGAGCAAGAATCTATTGGAGAAATTTTTGACTCCAAGCAAAGTGTTGCTCCCAAAGGAGTGGCACAGCTCAAGCTACAAGTCATGTGGATCATTCCATATTGACCAGGAACTAATGTTCCAATATAAAAGGTATATTCATTTCCAGAAACACTCGTCCAAGGAATATTGGATGAAATCGGAAAGAGTGCCGTGTCTAATGTGACGGTCACTTCAACACTATCTGCTGTAATATTGGATGCATGGTTGTTATTATAAAAAACAGAAACTGTATTGTTGGAAAAACAGGGGCGTAGCGTAAAACTGCTTATATCGGTGTGTAAATCATAACAAGTATTGTTAATCACCAGTCCGAAATCTTGCCCTAAAATAGTATCATTTGGATTTATAATTTGAGCGCTTCTAATGGCAGGACTTGGACAGCTAGTCCAAAGAAAGGTATCTACTAAGAGTTCTACTGTGTAACTGTCAACAGGAAGCCCACAAAAGGCATATTCTCCCCAAGTGTTGGTCGTCGCCAAATAATTACCAGGTTGCAAACGAACCAAGCGACCCGCAAAACCATTCTCCGCTGTATCTTGTAGGCAATTAGTATTAAGATCGTCATAAACGGTTCCCGAAATAAATCCATCTCCTGCGGTATTACCACAAGCCAAAGAACCTCCACCGCCTAATTGCGTTAGGGTGGCATTAGTTGGTATGTTGGAAAAGTTAGTGACCAGCAGAATATAAATGGAACCTGCTGTGGCATTAGAAATTGAAATAAATTCGGTTGCAGAACTGCTATAAGAACAGGTATCAACCAAATTGCCAGAGATACTACCCCCATTTCCTAAATTACCGCAAGCGTTTTGGGCATCACTTAGGTTGTTAAAAGGTCCCCAGAGAATAAAATCCAAATCTACCCCTATTGTACTGGCTAATTCTAAATAGATTGCACCACTAGTTTGCACTTCGGTATAGAACCAAACTGGGTTAGGCTGTGAGAATAGGCAAGCATAGTTGTTGCCGAAAGGAGCAATTGGACCATTCACAGGCAAAGGAAAAGAGCCATTGCTGCAAATATTACGCATGGAAATACAAAAGGAGCTGGTATCAACTGCATTCGTAGCGCAAACTGTATTTGTTCCAACCATTTGTGCTTGAAGGTAGCTACTGAGGAAGATCAATGCAAGGAATAAAAAGTATCGCATAACTTGTATGGTTTTAATGGATTAAAGTATTGGGGATACTGCTGTTTTTTTTATATAATATTTTTATAATAAATAGGAAAGATAAGTTTTTTTAGCTGCTTTCTTGCAAAAATTGTTCTTTTACGTACCTTCACAGCCTTGTTATTACATTATGTAAGAATATCAAAGATCCCCATTATTAGATTACTTCGTGGAGAAATTATATCCGTTTGATTATCAGTAGGATAGCTTTAAAATACTAAAATTATTAAATTGCTGATAATCAAGATTGTATGAAATATTTTTTATGTTTTTTGGTGAAAAAACTAAAAATCCCACGACCACGAAGTAGCAGCGCAGCTAAGTATTATTATTAATTAACTACTCAAAAACTACCAAAAATGCATCAAGTATCAAAGAAATGGCTGAGCATTGAACATTTAGGTAAATTACTTTCAAGTAAGGAAACATTAAGTCTTTCAGCAGAGTGTCAAACTGAAATCCAAGCTTGTTATGATTTTTTGCATCAAAAAATAAATGCCACCAAGGAGTCTTATTATGGTATTAATACAGGATTTGGCTCACTTTGTAATGTGAAAATTAACGTAGATGCATTAGAAGAACTACAATCGAATCTAGTTCGTTCTCATGCTTGTGGCATTGGGGATTTGGTTCCTGAAGAAGTGATTCAAATTATTTTATTATTAAAAATAAAAAGTTTATCTCTTGGACATTCTGCTGTAAGTTTGGCGCTTATCGAGCGATTGATTGAAATGTACAATGCAGAGGTATTCCCTGTCTTGTATCAATTAGGATCTCTTGGTGCTTCTGGCGATTTAGCTCCTTTGGCACATTTAAGTTTGCCTCTGTTAGGGGATGGCGAAGTCTATCAAGATGGCGTTCGAACATCAAGTGCAAAGGTGTTAGAGGAGAAGGCTTGGGCACCCTTAAAATTGCAACCAAAAGAAGGTTTGGCTTTGTTGAATGGAACTCAATTTTCAACAGGTTATGGTGTTTGGGCATTATTAAAAGCACAACGTTTGTCTAAATTGGCAGATTTGATTGCTGCCATGTCTATGGATGCCTTTGCTTGTGTTACGTCTCCTTTTGATGCCCGTTTGCACGACATTCGAGCGCATGAAGGGCAGGTGGAAACCGCTGCAACGATTCGAAAATTATTAAAAGGCTCTGCTTTAGCAGCCAGCCCTAAAGAAACGGTGCAAGATCCTTATGCCTTTAGATGTGTGCCACAAGTACATGGCGCTAGTAAAGACACGATTGCACATGCTCAAAAAGTAATTGAACGAGAGGTGAATAGTGTGACAGATAATCCAAATATTTTTCCAGACTCAGATGCTATTTTATCGGGTGGTAATTTTCATGCACAACCCATTGCTTTAGTCTTGGATTTTATGGCAATTGCTCTATCGGAGCTAGGAAGTATATCAGAACGTCGTTTGTATCAATTGATTAGTGGGCAACGTGGTTTACCTGCATTCTTGACGCCTAATTCAGGCTTGCATTCGGGCTTGATGATTACACAATATACTGCTGCAAGTATCGCTAGTCAAAACAAGCAATATTGTATGCCTGCTAGTGTCGATTCGATTGTCTCTTGTAATGGACAAGAAGATCACGTAAGTATGGCTGCTAATGCTGCAACAAAGCTTTACAAAGTTGTTGAAAATGTAGAGCGTTTGTTGGCGATAGAATTGTTGTCTGCAGCACAAGCCTTGTCTTTTAGAACGGAAAAATCTTCTCCAATTATAGAAAAAGTAGTGGCTCAATTTAGAACGCTAGTTCCTGTGATGGAGAGCGATCATATCTTTAGTGAAGATATGGCAAAAGCCTTGTCTTTTGTACAAAATTTAGAGGTAGAAGATTTGTTTTAATAAGGGAGGTTACGCAAGAACTTTCTCATGAGCCTGCGAATATTTTTTTCGTTCCGTATTAAACTCATTTTTACATGTTCCTTAAGGACTGTTTTAATGTTGAATGCTGTAATGCTAATTTTTTAATGTTTGTTCTGCTATAAAGCATTCAATATTAAAAATTTAGCATTAAGAACGAAATTGATACAAGAACATTGCTTTCTTATCAACCATAATTAATGGTTTGCGTAACATGAGTTAATAATACCAAGTAAATAGAAGCCCAATTAGGTGTTGATTTTTTTGTTCGTTTATTAATAAGCAAACAAAAAATAACATTTGATTGGGCATTTTTTTGTCTACCCAATTAGGGAAAAGAAAAGGGGGCAAGTTTTGAAGCATACCTATGGATGAATTGCACGTGTATTCATGTTAAATATAGATGTTTTAATAAATGAGGGTTTGATTGTATGTTTATTTTGTTTATAATTGCGGGGTTTATACACAAAAAATGAATACTTTTTAAACTAATTCATCTCATTCCCTACAACAATTAAAAACTTTAATGGACAAGAAGAAGAAAATCCCCAAAGTTGGCTTAAGCAAAATGCTACTAAATTATTCAGCTATGAATGAAAATTTAGTGCTATACTTTAAAAAAATAATTGACGAAAATAATGGTTTGGTAAAAGTGAAATTACCTTACAGCCTTGTGTTGACAGATCGAGCAGAAGTCATCGGTCATTTTTTGCAGAAGAATAACAAGAATTATAGGAAAACAGCCTTGATTCGGAATACCATTCGCAAAGAAATTGGAAATGGATTGTTTACCTCAGATGGAGATTATTGGTTGAAACAACGTAGAGCCATACAGCCTGGATTTCATAAAAAAAGACTAGAGGGAATTGCACGAATAATGGTGGAAGAAATCAATCATTATATGGATAATGTGATGGATGCTTATGCCGAAAATAATCAAGAAATTGATTTGTTGGATGAAATGGCAAAGCTTGCTTTTAAAGTGCTTACCAAAAGCTTATTTGGGCAAGAATTTGAGGATGGAAAAATAAATGCAATTGGCGAGATGGTTTCTAGTAGCCAACAGTATGTTATGAATCGAACGCTTAAACCTTACTTAAAGCCTTGGTATTACGTCAATGGCGATTATGCAGAAAATGAGCGCCTAAAAAAAGTAAGAGATGAGATCATTATTGAATTTATAGAAGACCGCAAACGTTCTGGCGAAAAAGTAGACGATCTACTAGATATGTTGCTAGAAACAGAATACGAGGATGGTTCTAAGATGAGCAATCAACAAATATTGGATGAAACAATTGTTTTATTAGTAGCAGGACATGAAACTTCTGCGGTCACGATATCTTGGACCTGGTATCTTTTAGGGATGCATCCAGAGGTGGAGGATAAATTGGTGGACTCGGTTTTAGAAAATATAGGAGACAAAGATCCTACGTTTGCAGATGTTCGAAGTCTAGCTTATCCCCTTCAAGTGCTTGAAGAATCTATGAGATTGTATCCTGCGGTTTGGTTTATAGATCGAGAACCTTTGGAGGATGATGAAATTGAGGGCATGAAGATTAAGAAAGGGGAGGATATTGGAGCCTTTCTTTATGGCTTGCATAGAAATCCTGCTTATTGGGAAAATCCTGATGAATTTGACCCGAATCGCTTTTCAGCAGAAAATAAAAAAAAGCAGACGCCCTATTCTTATTTACCATACGGGGGAGGACCTCGATTGTGTATCGGAAAAAACTTTGCTCAAATGGAAATGCAATTTATAGTTTCGATGTTAATCAGACGCTATAAATTTGTCTTGTCTCCAGATCAAGAGGTGAGCTTCAAACCCTTGTTTACGCTATGTCCAAGCAATGGCATTAAAGTAAGGGTTGAAAAAAGAGTTTTGAAAGAAACAAGTCCTGTTGCTGAGGGTTATGAAATGCCTGTTTCTTAATTTTGAATAGGCTATAGAGCTTATGTTGGGGATTTTAACTCAAAACTAAAATGCCCAACAGGCTCTAATATTCATGTCTTAGGGCATTTTTAGAATAGCTTCTGAAGAAGGATTATAAATATAGGTAAACGCAAAGCGCACCTTCTTAGTTGAATGGTAGGTAGTTTTATTTTTGGATATAACTTTATTTTCTAAAAGTCCCTTGGAGTTATAATAATAAGCAGCATGAACAGATTCATGTGGCTTGAAGGCTTCTGGAGGAAAACCATATTCAGAACTTTTTAGGGACTCTATTAATTTCCCCTGTTTATTGTAAAAATATCGAAAGGTGTTTCGTACAATCATGCCCCTGTCGTGATAAAGAGAGACCATACGCTCAACCCAACCCTGTTCGTTATACTCGTAAAAATGTTCTTCAATGTAAGTCCTAAAAGGGGACGTTTTTTCGTAAGTGCTCACAAGCTGCCTTTTGTTATTGTAGACATTCTTTTGTTCATAATTTTGAAAATTGTTATTTATAATAGATTCCGTAAAACCTTCGTCTGTTTTTTCATACTGGTATGCTATATTATAACCATTCTCTTGAACGATCCCATTTTTGAGTGTTGTGGGCAATACTTTTTGGGGTAGAAGATGATGAGGCGATTTATAGATAGCAGTTCGGTGATGGACATTACAATTCAAATAGCCAGCAGGAAGAGAATCGGGAAATCTTTCAAAAAAGAAAGCGACTCTTCGATAATTTTCAGAATCATAAGAAAAGTAAAGCGAGCCTTCTTGAATGGGAAAAGAAGTATCTTTCTTTTCTGTAATAATACTTTCATCCGTCAATTTTGGTCGGTGTTTTTCCCAGTCGATCACTTTGTTAGCCGAAGAAAAAGTCTTTAATCCTTTTTCATTAAGCCCAATTAAACCTCCAAAAGAGGCACTTTTTTCATTGGAAAGCGAATCAACAGAAAGCGCTTTTACAAGAATGGCAATGCTGCTTATATTTAAAGCCTGAATTAAAGAATCACCAATAATGAAAGGCAATTCTTCAATTTCCTCAGTAGCAGAATCCCAATAATTATGCACGACATATGACGTAGAATTATCCTGTGCCTGTAAACAAACGCCCCCAAAACAACTAAAGAGTATAAAAGCACTTAATATTTGAGTAAACATCATCTTGTTTTTAAAAAAGGTTCATCCATAAAAAAGGAGCATAGCTCCGACACCACCTATAAGGGCATAGCCCTGACACCATCTATAAGGAGCATAGCTCCGACACCACCTATAAGGGCATAGCCCTGACACCAACTACCCCAAAAACACATGGTCATCACAAAGAACCTAAAAATAATAAAAAATGCTTAATCTTGAATGACAATTATGATCATTCAAGATTAAGCATACAAAACCAAAATTAAAACTAGAGCTTTACTTAATCGCCATCATCCACATTATCAATATAAGTAATACTAGTACACAAAGCAGAAGGCATATCTGTTTTTAGATACACCACTTGATTCTGCGCAGCAGCATAGGCAACTTTTATCGCATTCAAATCCGTATTAATAGCATCGTGCAAACTACTCGGTTGTAATGCTAAGAGAGCATCAATAGCAGCATCGTATTGATTCGTAATAACCGTGTGTAAAGAGGCACCCCCTTTGGTTGCATTGGTTGCCATTAAATAATCATCTAATCCAACACCATCAGTACCATCATGGAGCCCTAAAAAGACCGCTTTGTTCGCTCTAACAGAAGCCAAAGCCAAGCCCAAAGATTGGCGACTATAATACGCCTCTACATTGGCAGGAAGAATTGGAACATAGCCCGTTTTGGCACTAATAGGAACACCTATTTTATTGTTTTTGAACAACTCATAAGCTTGATTCAATTGATTGATTAAATTGCTAAGAGGCTTACCATTCGCAACACCTTCCGTTGAAGTAAAGGTATTTAAGTAATTGGCACCATCAACTTTCCAGGCATCATAAACGGCATTAGCTTTCTGTTTGATTAAAGCCGTAAGCTCTTTGAGGTATTGTTTTCTATTATTAGCATCAGAAGCCGTACTATATAAATCAACAATGTCGCTATTAGAACTTGCTATACCATACAATAGATAATCTAAGGCAGGAAAACCCCTTGTATAAGAATAAGTTTCTGTGGTTAGGTCATAATTTCCAGCAGTAATCGCATCGTTTAAGCGAGTCACAAATACTGGAAAATTATTCATATAATTACGCAGATCTTCTGTCTCCGCAGGACCAAATTCAAAAAGACTGGCACTTTGCCAAGTCGTCCAAGTCGTTAGGAATTTATTTTGTAAGAGCATTAAATTTCCTACACTTGGATTGTTGGTAAAATCTACTGCTGCAATATCTAAATCCGTTGCTTCTAGAGCTAATTGTTGATAACTAGGCAAGATAATATTGTTCCCAATATTTGACAACAAACTTAATTGATCAAAATCACTTGCACAAGCATCGGTAACATCCGTTTTGCAAGCCGATAAAGTACACAGAAAAACAAAAACAATAGAAATCCAAAGAATAGTCTTTTGCATAATAAGTAGAATGAGGATAAACGAATAGTTGAGGATTGAAGTACAAGCGTACTTCAATCCTCAATAATAAATAAAAATCTTATAAACTGTCTTTTACAGCCGCTAAATCTGTAAAGATAGCAACTAGAGCTGTTTTAGTAGCTTCAACTTTAGCAACCGTTACATTGTACGTATTCGCTTGCAAAGCATCTGAACTACCAAACAAATCTGTTAAAATAGTGTTCACTTGAGCTGTTGTAATTCCACTAGCACCTGTCCCATGTTTTAGAGAACTGATAAAACCATAGACCTCTGATAAACCATGATAAGCAGCAGCAGGGTCGGTAGCCAAATTATCTTTTATAAGATTAAGGTAATAAATAGAAGTAGCTGCAACAACCAATTCCCAGTTTTTGCGTAAGATTTCAATTTGTTCGTCACGAGTCTCAATATCCTTCGCAGAAATAGCAGCGCGACCTTTTAAGAAGGCATCCATTACGATTTTATTTAGCGGATAAACCGTTTCGTGTTTATCAATGTATTTTCCCCAAAATCTAATGTCTGTAGTATTTGTTGGAAAGTCCTTATTAAGACCAAAATAACCAAAAGCTTCATCCCAATGATGCTCCATTTCTGTTCCTTCTCCATCCGTTACAAGCGTATTATCAACACTGTTAACATCCATTTTTCCAGCACCCATATAAACAGCTGTTCCTTGATAATAAAAACAAGCGCCCATTAGACCTTTTTCAATGACTTGAGCAAATTCAACACCATTTTCATTGAGTAAGTAGAAACTTGTACCCGCATTGTTGGCAGCAATACCTGCTTGCCCATTGCTAGCAGTTGTGCCCGTTGATTGACTCGCAACAGCAACCGCATCCATATAAGCTTCAAAATTGCTTTGCTCTGTGACAACTGTTTTACTTTTGAGTTGTTTGGTAGAAGTATTTAAGGCTGTTGTAGAAAAATGGTTTCCTGTATTGTCGCCATACATATCTTTTATTTTTGCGGCATCCAAAGCAGGAGCATTGGCAACATGTGCCGTCTTAATGTAGGTCGTAATTTCAGCCATCATGTCTAGACGGTTCGTTTGACCACTGTAACTTACATTTTCAAAATTATACGTTTCTGGAACCGTATAAGAAATAGCCTCTTCTGGTTGACAAGAGGAGAAACCTAGAGCCAAGGCAGCTGTAGTGGCTAGAATAGTGTTTAATGAAAATTTCATTATCTTTTTTAGTTTTAAATTGTTTTTCTCTCAATCATTATCTTGTCTAGAATGGATAAGATTAGAAAGAAAAAACTAGTTGTAGATTTTAATTTGTGGCACAAACCTAAAGCTTATTTAAACTAAATCCAAATAAAGATAGTAAAAAAATAATTTATTTTAAACTTGAT
>CALDEP010000447.1 GCA_937942475.1 uncultured Aureispira sp. | reverse complement strand
GAACGTTTTGCGTCATCTTTTTGGTCTGAAAATTTCAAAAAAATCGGACGTGTAACCCGTTACACTACTCATTTTTTAAAACTTTCATCCTCAAAAATATTTAGCAACACTTGTTCACTTTATTTCTTTCTCATTCCTAAGTGATACAAATAAAAAGGTGGGGGACAGTAATTATGAGTTGGGGTGATTCTAAATAGAGACAAACCCTTATTTCATAAATTCATAGCTTATGAAGAGGTTTAACCCTCTTGAAAAAATTCAATATTATTGTTGCTATTTTTTGAATAAAACATTAAAAACAAGTTGGGTGGCATGAGTTATTAAGTAAAAAAATTAGGTTGATTGACAACTCGAAGACTCAGCGTAGCTAATTTTTGCCAAGGCTTCCAATTTAACCTTTTTTACAGACTTGGGGTTTCAGTTACAAGTCGTAAGTTCCTTATTTAACAACACGTTATGGCTTACGACTTATAACTAAAGTAGTAAACTTAAACCATTTAGTCTTATTTTGACAAAAATGGTCAATCAACCAAAAATTACTAAAACTGAATGCGGTAAAAAAGATTGGGAATCAAACCAAATTGCTCTCCTTGCACGATCTTTTGTTGATCAACATCATATCGAACTTGTCGTGCATTTCTAAATAGTCCAACATTAATTAAATCAATAAAGAAGTAGTGGGAAATTTTCTTCTTACGGGGGTTAAATCTTGCGCCTACTTTCACATCTATACGAGTATAGGATTCGTTTCGAACCGTGTATGAATTTTGATAATCTCTAATTTCTTTTCCTTGCGCAATAGACTCTTCTAGTAAAATGGGAATATAAGGCGTGCCGCCTCTATGATTTAATCGAAGGTCTAAGGTGATAACATTTCGTTTTTGTTTTCCAATTTTAAACTCTTTTCCAGCCAATACTTGTAGTACATATTGTACATCAAAAGCTGTATTTCGCCAAAAGCCATCGCTGCCTTGATAACGAGATCGAAAATAAGCTCCAGAAACAATTCCATAATACCCCTTACTAAAAAACTTTTCTACTGAAAGTTCTCCACCTGCATTAAACGCAATTCCATTGTCTTTCAAATCCACTTGTTGGGGCGTTTCGTAGATACCGTGATTAATTAAGGAAAAACTACTTGGGGCTGTGCTTATAGGAATATTAGTATGATATTGCCCATATACATTTGCTTTTAGTCCCCATTGTTGCGTTAAATATAAATTATAAGACAAGACAAGGTGATGGCTTCGTATAAATCCTAAATCTCGATTACTCCTATTATATAATGCGGTATTATTAGCCTCTGGTTCTACATAAAAAGAAACCGAAAAAGGCTGTATCTTACTATGCCAACCATAGCCTAAACTAATTTGATGTCGTTTGCCCAAATACCAATTAAAAGCAAGCCTTGGTTCTACCGCCCAAGAACGATTGTTCAAACTAAAATATTGGGTATGCACACCTGCATTGATCATAAATCTAGGCGACACTTTGTACTGCACTTGTGCAAAACCTCCCAAATGAAATAAGATATCGTCTGAGTTGTAGACCAATCTACCTGTTAGCAAATCATTGTCTTGAATATCAAAAAAGAATAAATAACCATAAACGCCTGCTCTAAAGGTTAATTGGGTACTGAATTTAGTATTAAAAGTAGAACTTAACCCTCCCCTATGCCGCATTATTCTAGATTTATAATAAGGAATTTGCTCGCCCAAGATCGCTTGATCCAAAGAATCTTTGTTGGAAGTATAATTTTCAAACAGGTAAGATGCTGTTGTTTTTAGATAACTTTTTTTCTTGATAAACTTCTTGTGTGAAACGCCCAATAAGCTCATTTGTGTTTCTGTATAAATGTCGACATCCTCTTTGGCAAAAACATCATCAGGATCGTATTTGCTTGCCAAGAAAGAGACATCTGCAATACCGCCAATTCCAAATATCGAAAAATGTCCTGCTGCTTTGGTTGGAATATCAATCTTGAAATTCAAATCTTGGTATGCTGGACTAGAACTACTTCCTGTATCGAAACCTAGAAATTTGATTAATTGTAATACAGAATAACGATAACTAATCATAAAAGAAGCACCTCCTTTTTTGAAAGGACCTTCTAGAAAAACCTTTGCGCCCAATAAACTCAACTCTCCCGTAAACTCAAATTTCTGGTTGTTTCCTTTGCGCATATTGATGTCAAAAACCCCTGCAAATGCGTTTCCATATTCCGCAGAAAAAGCGCCATTCAAAAAATCTGAATTGGCTAACAAATTGGTGTTCAAAACAGGAAAAATAGCGCCTGTATTTCCAATACGCCCCAAATGATTGGGATTATCCATTGGCACACCTTCCACCTGCCAATGGATTCCAAAAGGGCTATTTCCTCTAGAAACAATATAATTTTGAGGATCATCAATATTGTACATCCCTGGAAAATTCGTAATAAGTCGAGCTGGATCTTCCAAAGCGCCAGGGTAACGAGTTACTTCTTCTACCTCAAAAGAACGATAACTTACTATCGTCATTTTGTTAATTGGCTCCAAACGGTTATTTCGAAACCGTCGTTTGTCTTTTTTGTCTTTTACTTTTTGTTGGGGGGTAATGGTAGCAACTGCCTTATATTTTTCTTCCAAAGGAACATCAATCACCACCTCTTTTCCTGCATCTACTAGGATAGAAATAATGTTCTCATAAAAACCATCCTGCTCTATTCGTATCCTCTGACGACCGACAGGAATCTCTTCCATTACAAAGCTTCCATCAGAATTAGAAATTGCTGTAATTCTTGGAGAATGGTTCAGTAAGACGACTAATGCTCCTTCTATTGGAACATTAGAGAACTTGTCTAGCACAAGACCTCGTACTAGTTGACCTTTATTTTCATCTTGCCCCTTCATTGCGGTAGGGACATAACATACTATTAACAATAGTATACCTAATAGTAAATATCTATTCATCTGTGGGGAGTATTTTCGATATTAAGGGGCTGACTATTAATATACAACAAAAATTAAAAATCTTCTTATAACATGCTTGTGTTTTTTTTAGAAATTTTTCTTTTTACATTCCTTAACACATTTTCACATATAATTAGGGCTATTTTTATTGGGAAATAAGTACCCAAACCTATGTTTTTACTATTTTATTAATTAGTTAAACATAGAGAAAGGCTTTTTTTTGTGCTTTTATTCTCTTTTTATTAAGTGCATCTTTGTAATATGGAAAAGCGTCAGTATGGGCATATTGATTCGACTCCTACTACTCTACTCGTATTTAGATTTCTTGTTCTTTTCTTTTTTATAAAAGAGAACACTATAGATATGTTGCTTATTAATAGGCAAATATCATGGCACTAAATACACCTCTCAATCTTGCTGTACATCTATAGTGAATTCCCAAGTAAATTGGAAATTTTTAAATTATAGATGCTAACTCAACCAAAAAGGTTTTTAACTAACGATAAAAACTTATTGGTTATGCGATACCTAATACTCCTAAGTCTACTCCTTTTGGGCAGTAGCAGCCTGTGGGCACAAACAAGTCTCCATGGAAAAATCATAGATGCAGACGACGAATCAAGCCTACCTTATGTAACGATTGCGCTCATGCAAGATGACAATCAAATTGCTGTTGCGTCAACAGATTTAGATGGTAATTACAACTTCTCTAATCTGGAAGCAGGCACCTATAAATTAATTCTAGAATATACAGGTTACCCATCCAAAACTATTTTAGGGCTGGAGATATCTACCAATGATGCAAAGAAGTATGACATTGAGCTAAGTTCTAGTGTCAAAATTGAGGACATTATTATTATAGCAGAAAAACCAATCATTGATCCAGGTAAAAATGGTGGTGGTGCAACAAGAGGTAAAGAATTCATCAAAAACAATCCAGAACGAGGCATTGATGGCGCTATGTTAAGTACAGCAACTGTTAATGCTTTAGAGCCAGGAGAAGCTATGAGTTCGGGCGGAAGTCGTACGACTAGTAATTTAATCTTAGTCAACGGGATTCCTATTATTGGAAATAGCGCAGCGATTGCGGATTTAGAAATTGAAGAAATTCAAATTATGACGAGTGGTATTCCTGCTCAATATGGAAATGCAACGGGTTCTATTACCAATATTATTACCAAAGGACCTTCTAACCGTTTTAATGGAGGAGTGCAGATTGAAAGCTCTCAATTGACCGACAATTTTGGAACCAATACCCTCAATGGGTATTTCTCAGGTCCAATCATTGCCAAACCAATGATTAGTGCATTGGGCGACACGGTTAAAAGAGACGGTAATGTGGTTAAATCAACTATTCTAGGCTATCGTCTTTCGGGTTCTTATTTCACCACAAAAGATCCTCGTCCTTCTGCTTTGAGCACGTTCAAACTAAAAGATGAAAAACTAAAAGAAATTTTAGAAAACCCTTTGGTTCAAAACCCTAATGGTACTGGCTCTGTTTATGCCTCTGACTTTTTAACAGAAGCAGATTTGGAAAAAACCAATGTTCGTTCTAATGCTCGTAATTCTTATGGTCAATATTCTGGAACGATAGAATACAAACCTTCTCAAGATTTTTTCTTTGCGCTTGGTGCAGAAGGGCGTTTTAATTGGGGAAAATCAGCAGATATTAACAATCAGTTATTCAATTATCAATTTAATGCCGACCAGAAATCAAACAACCTTGGTTTTCATGCTCGCTTTCGTCATGTTGTGAGTTCAACGATTCCAGGCAATACAGAAGCGGAAGAAAAAGATACCGACCAATTGCATCCTGCTTTTCAGAACCTTAGTTATGAATTGACAGGAAGTTACAATCAAACGGATTTTAAATCAGAAGACCCACGTTATGGAGATCGTTTGTGGGAGTATGGTTATGTTGGGAAATTTTATGAAAGTAGACGTCCTATTATTAATGTAGTAGATTCTTTAGCGATTTATAATTCTCAAGGAACGATTATTGGTTATGAAGAACAAATTGGACATGCTGCCTTTTTTAATTCTTTTGATGGATATGAACCTAATTGGGATATTAATCCTGGTCTAGCAGCCTACAACAACTTGATTGGTCAACCAGACCCATTCAACCCAAATGCGCCAACTAGTATCAATGAAATGGAGGTCATTAATGGTTTGAGAACAGGTGGGCGCAACAGTGCTTATGGTTTGTTCAATGCCCCTCATCAAACAGCTGCTGGTTTTAGCAAGAGCAATAGCTCACAAGCACGTGGAAACGTTCAAGTAAACTTTGATTTGGTCACCAACCAAAGATCAGGCAATCCAATGCGCCATCAAGTGCAATTGGGAGGAACGTTTGAGCAACGCATAGAGCGTAGTTATAATATTGATCCATTTGATTTATGGAATTTAGCTTATCAAGCAACTAACTCGCATATTTCAAATGCAACCGACCCTGATCGTCCAACAGGAGAAAGTTATTATGATCCATTTTCTCAACGTAATTATCAATTGTACGATGCCTTAATTCGTACAGATGCAGAAGGAAATGAAGTGGAAATGAGCCAATTTGGAAAGAACCTGAGAGATGCTTTAGGTTTTGACAAAAGAGATTGGGTTTCTGTGCACGAACTAACACCTGATCAAATGCAGTTGGACTGGTTTGAACCTTCTACTCTAATCACAGGCAATCAGCGCATTATAAATTATTACGGTTATGATTATAAAGGAAACCCATTGGGGACAAACGTTAGTTTTAATGACTTCTTTACGGCAACAGATGAAAATGGTATTAAAACACGTCCTGTAGCGCCTAATAAGCCTATTTATCTAGCAGGATACATCCAAGACAAATTTGTTTACAAGGACATTATTTGTAATTTTGGTGTTCGTTTTGATAGTTATGATGCAAATACTAGTGTCCTTAAAGATCCATATAGTATTGCAGGTTATGAAACAGCCTCAGAATTTGAAGGGGCTAGTTCACTTTACGATGCAGGGCAAAGAACAGAATACAGTAGACCAACTAATATTGGCGATGACTTTGCCGTTTATGTCAATCAAAACAGTCAAGATGCTAGTGTGATGGGCTACAGAGATGGCAGTCAATGGTACAATGCACAAGGTCTTCCTGTTAATAATGCCAGTGAATTGGGGGCAAACTTTATTCCTGCTTTAAAAGGATTTGGAACTTCAGAAGTAGATCCTCAAGGTCAGAATTATGATCCAAACAAAGCGTTTAAAGATTATACGCCTACGATCATTGTGATGCCTCGTATTTCTATTTCTTTCCCAATTTCTCCTGAGTCAAACTTTTATGCCAACTATGATATTTTATCACAACGTCCACCTGTAGGTTCTTATGCTTCTCCTTTAGATTATTATAACTTTAGAGAAATTACAGCAAACAATGGCATTATTAATAACCCAAATCTAAGACCAGAACGTACGATTAATTACGAAGTAGGTTTTCAACAAGCCTTAACGAGATTTTCTAAACTGAAAGTTTCTATGGTCTACAAAGAGGAGCGTGATTTGATTCAAGTGCAACAGTATATCAATGCTTATCCAAATACGTATTCTACGTTTGGAAACGATGATTTTTCAACCACCAAAGCATTCAAATTGGAATATGAAACCTTGCGTCACAAGAATTTAAGAATTATTGCCAACTATGCCTTGCAATTTTCAGAAGGAACAGGATCTAATCCTGTCTCGTCTACAGGTGTTGCAGCACAAGAATTGAAGTATGTTTTTGCTTTAGATTTTGACCAACGTCATACGTTTTATGCCAATATTGATTACCGTTTTGAAAGTGGTGAAAAATATTTTGGTCCTAAAATCGGCAACTTTGAAGTGTTGGCAAACACAGGTTTAAGTGTTAGTGTCAATGCCAACTCTGGTCGCCCATATACTAGTAAGCAAATTCCTGGAGGTCTTGGAACGGGCTTCTCAGATAGAATTACAGAAGGAAGCATCAATGGTGCTAGAACGCCTTGGAATTTCCGTTTGGGAATGAAATTAGATCGTAGTTTTGTGATTGGTAAAAATTCTAAAAACCCACTGTACTTAAATGTTTATTTGCGTATTACTAATTTATTAAATACCCAAAATGTACATACTGTTTATTCGGCTACTGGTTCTCCTAGCGATGATGGCTTCCTAACCAATGCCAATAGTCCTGGACCTGGTTTTGCTTCTTCTCAACCAGCATCTTATGAAATGCTATACGATACGGTTATGAATAACCCATTCAATATTTCTCGCCCTCGTAGAATTTTCTTGGGCGTAAGTTTTGCCTTTTAAAATGAACTAAACCTTAAAACCTGGCTTAACTTATAAGTTGATGGAGTTTGCAAAGACAATAAATCTTTCGCAAACTCCATTTTTTATTTTTTCAACCACAAAACAACACCTAGAATATTGACCAGTATAATTCCTAATATTAAACTTACGATAATAATATCTCGAATCGTTTTTCCTATTGGGTCTATAAAATGGTATTTGTGCAACATCAAAAAACTAAGTGCTTCCAAGCGTTTTGGAGCAGAAATATTGGCGGCTAGTTTTCCTGTAGAAGTTTCTACGTAAACGCTGTGCTGTTCTTCTGTATCATATTGGACTTTCATAACAGGCAAACGTTTGTTGATAAAGCCATATTCGCCTTCAAATTTTTGAATGGCTGTTGTTGACAATACGTTATCAGAAGGCAATTTACTGTACTTAGTTGCCAGATAAATCGCATAACGTTCCTCTCCTTTTCCCAACTGTTCTAGATTCGTTGTTTTAAAATAACTAGTCTCTGTTGCTTTTTCCATCCAAGCGACTTGAAAGAAATAATCTGTTCCAATTTGAGCCATCGAAATATTCTTCACCAAGCGACCTCCTAGCTTGTTCCTCAATTTAGGCAATTCCTTTACGGTCGAACTTGCAAAGACAGGTGCCGCAAGAGGCGCTACTTTTGCTGCATTTGATTTTGCCAAAGCATGATACCCTCCACTAAAAGCAAAACCCAAAGTAGAAATTGAAACCATTAATCCAATTCGTCGATGCCATTTTCGATTCTTTGTGGACTTTGAAGGCTTTTGTTTTTGAAAGGTCTTCCATAAAAAACCATAGATTGTCAAACCACTCGCTGCCACAAAAAAGGCCATTGCCATAAAAGCCAACATCAAAAAAAGCTTTAGATTAGGCATTCCCTTCAAGAAGCTCCAATTGTGTAAATAACTAAAAATTGCAATACAAGTTTTTCGAGTACGATTATTCATCGTTCCCAAACGAGCACTATTCGTTTCCACATAAACATCCATTCCATCTCCTCGATCAAAAGATACCTTGTAAGCAGGCAACAAGCGATTGATAAATTTATATTCAAATGTAAATTGATCCAATTTCGTTACAGCAGTAATTGGACTCGTCTGATCGCCTAAAAAATAACGTGCTAAATATATTGCATATAATGCATCTCCATTTTCAAGTTTTGTATTCGTTGCTGTATTGATATAGCTTGTTTCTTCTCCCTCTTTTATAATTTGATAATAACTTTGTTCTTGATAATTTATCAACCTAAAATTACTAAAGGACTTAATATCATGCTCTACTAATGCTGTTTCTAGAGAAATACTAGTACTATCTAGAGTCACTGGTTGGGGCATCAAAAAGCGTTTGGCTGGCTTGATTTTGAATAAATGTGCCATCATAGGATGGGTCAAACCACTAAGACACCAACCTAAAATGGGAATGGTAATTAAAAGCCCAATTCGATGGTGCCACTTATATAATTTATTAAACATGTTGTTTTTTTTCTGAAATTACAAATAGGATTCATTTGAACTATACTTCGTGTAGAAATTATATCAGTTTGATTATCAGCAGAATATCTTTAAAATGTCATAAATGTTAAATCACTGATAATCAAACTTATATAAAATGTTTTTTATGTTTTTTGTAAAAAAACTAAAAATCCCACGAAGTATTATTTGAACAATACTAAAAAAAGGACTGCCTACCATAAACTTAATTTCACCTCTTATGGATAGCGGTATAATCAGTAGAACATAAGTACAGTAGAACAGTCCCACTTCAATTATTTTTTCTTATACATTCCTGCGACAAAATTATATCCAAGCCCTACATTCACATTAAGAGGATTTCCAACCGTAATACTTTCTCCCCATCTAGATAGACTTGCATTTGGAGAATAAAGCTGATCGGTAAAATTCATGACATTACACCACAACTCAAACCCTTTAATGGTATATCCAACACGACCATTAAAAATCAAAAACCCTGGATAGGTTTTGGTATTCGCAGCATCCATATAATATTGATTCATGTGGATCATTTCTACACTAATACGAAAGCCTTTGAAAAAACGAGGTTTATAACTTACCTCTGTATTTAATAACCAAGCAGGCGCTTGTGCCATAAAGTTTCCCGTATAATCGTTTCCACTTTCATTATAATCTAAGAAAGTATGTGCGGCATTAGATCCTGTAACACGAATAGAAATATCCTTGATTGGGCTATAATAAACACCATATTCTACCCCCATGTGACGGGTTTGCCCTGCATTTTGATTTACAGAAGTCCCATTATCTTGACGCACAGAAATGATTTCATTAAATCCATCCATTAAATAAAGGCTTAAATCAAAGTGTAATTTGCCTTTTAATAAACTGACCCAACTTCCAACTTCAAAGTTATTATAAGTAGATGGTTTCAAAATAGGCACGCTCACCCCTCTATACAATTCTCCAATTTGTGGTGGTACAAATCCTTGGCTAAAATTAGCATACACACCAGATGTTTTTGCAATCTTGTACGTCACCCCAATTTTAGGCGTCAATGCCCAAAACTGATCGACATTATCTGGTGCGCCAGAAAAAGCAGTTGCTGGAAGGTTATTATTATAATTATAAACAAAGGCATCATAGCGAGCTGCTAGAACTACTTTTAAATTCTTAAATGGGTTCATTTCTAGTTGAACATAAGCTGCTGGATTGATCAAACCTACCTCATAATCTGTCAACATAGAGTCGGCTTCATTGACATAATCTGTATAAACACCTTCATCACTTCTAGTAATAGAAATATAATTAGCTTTATAAGTATTTGGACTAACATCTATGGATGCGCCTGCTGTGATTGCTGTTTTCCAAAAATCAAATTCTTGGCGATGCTGTATTAAAGCACCAAAACTTTTGTAACTATTGTCATTACTTTCTCCATGTGCTAAATTTTTATCTCCTGTTGGATTTCCCCAAGACGACCAATCATCGTTGACACGATACGAGGGAACTTGCTTAATTGAGTTGTCTCTAAAAAAGACCACGGCACTAGATTTTGATTTTTCGTTCCAATAACGTTTGTATTGAATTTTGGAACGCAAAGCCCAGACATTACGATTGGTAAACGTATGTACAGAACTATACTCTCGGCTATAAAACCTGGCGCTGTCTAAGCTCCCCGTCATGTCTGACTTATAATCAATCATTGTCACATCGGCAGACAAAAAATCTTTTTCAGAAACCTTATAAGTTAATTTTAAAGTCATCGCCAACTTATCCAAATCGCTGTGTTCTCTAAAACCATTTCGTTGATTTGCATAATAACCAGAAAACGCAATTCCAAATTTGCCAATCGTTGTAGCAGCCCTCAAGTCGACTCGTTTGTAGCCTAGTGTATTTCCTTGCAATCGAATGCTTGCAGTAGGAACAGACGTTGGACCCAAAGTGATAAAATTAATGGCTCCTCCAATAGCTTCACTTCCATACAATGAGGAAGAAGGACCGCGAATAACTTCAATTTGACGAATGTTTGCTTGGTTCATTTCTAACAAAGCATTGTGATTAAAAACACCTGTTGGTCGAATCGGTAAACCATCTTCTAAATATAGAAACAAACTTTTGTAAGAAAGTGGCTGTCGAATAGACATGCTGTGCTGTTCATTCCCCAAATCTACCATAAATACACCTGGCGTTTTGTTGAGTAATTGATCTAGAGACGTTGCACGAGTATCTTCAATCGTGGTTGCCGTTACTGAAGAAATCGCCGCAGGTGCTTCTGCTCGATCCTGTTGTGTTCGACTAGCAGAAACCACGACTTTGCTCAATTCTGCTATACTCGCCTCCAAACGAAGGACAGCAGGTAATTCGCTAACTTTTAATTCTTGTGTTTCATAACCAATAAAAGATATTTTGACAACATCTGAAGCTTTGGCTTCTAACTGAAACGCTCCACTTACGTCAGTTATAGAACCTGTATTCAAGGATTCGACCCAAAGGTTTACTCCTATCAATGGTTCTTGTGTTTGCCCATCAACTATTTTACCTGTTGTAACTGTTTGAGCAATAATTAATTGAGGGATTATAATAAGCAGCAAAGCTATTAAACGAATAATTAATACGTTCTTCATAATACAATTATTTTGTAAAAAATTTAGGTGAATAATGGGCATAGGAAGGGTATTTAGTATTTCGTCAAATACTAAAGCATTCATAAGGAACATCATAGCTCTTTGAGCGCTCAAAGAACCTGGTTCTAGAGTCATAATGACTGGGTAGGTTAAGCACAGGAGTTTAAAACCTTAGCCTATATGCATAACAATATATACACCTAAGCTACTTTCAATTGATTCCCAAGTTTTGCTTGAGCAGGTATTTTAATTGCATAACATAGCCTTGTGGGGCATAGCTATACATGCATACCAGCTGTCGCATTTGGACAATTGTTCTGTTGGTCTTTTACCTAAACATAGACCTATTCTAGTTTTTTGAATAAAATGAATTGTTGAATCCTTTAAGAACAGATAGTGTATTGCCTACTATATTCATAGTAATACTTCGTGGGATTTTTAGTTTTTTTTACCAAAAAACATAAAAAACATTTTATATAAATTTGATTATCAGCAACTTAACACTTCTAGCACTTTAAAGCTATCCTGCTGATAATTAAACTGATATAATTTAGCTACGCTGAGACCTTCGGGTTCTCCACGAAGTAATGACATAGGCAAATTCTTAAATAGATAGACAACAAAAGGGCGTGGGTATTATGCCCTTGGGGGCTGAAAAGCAGTAAATACAGGCGTGTATCGATAATTAAACGCATACTCAAAAGGAGTACGTTCATATAAATTATCAAAACAGTAAACAGCTGTATCTAGAAAATGAAACGCACTTTGTTCATAAAATAAGACAGGAGGCTTGATTTCCTCCAAACTTGGAAAGAAGGGCTGTTGCTCTGGAGCTTTGCGTTCTTTTGAAACTTGAAGGACTTTCTTTAAATGACATTTCCCATCACATTGGAGTTCTGGTTTTGCCTTATTCTCACAAAGTTCAGCCACGATATAATCTTTATTAAGGACATAGTACGTGTAGATCAATCCTTGATATAAAGATTGAACACTAATTAGTAATATCCATAATATGGCTAATGCTCGTAACATAGTAAAATTTGATTAGAGTACAAATGTACACTATTTTTATGATTAGAACTTAAAAAGTTAGTGCTTATTTTAAAATATGACACTTATCGCACTTTTAGATTGGGGCATTCATTAAACTTTTTTTTATTCACACACACCAAAAATAACATTGCTTACATCTTATAAAATGTAAGCAATTACGAACAAGAGAAAAAGTTCTAATACAAAGATGTTTTTTAGGAGGTTTATGCCATTAGGTTCGAAAAAAAAATTAACTTTGGAACCTATACTATTTTTACAATTTTTATTAATTTAATCAATAGATTTTGTTCTATGAACTTTCCAGAAAATTTAAAGTACACACAAGACCATGAATGGGTACGTGTAGAAGGAGATGAAGCTTATGTTGGTGTTACTGATTTTGCTCAAGGTGAGCTAGGTGATATTGTTTACGTCGATGTTGAAACTGAAGGCGAAACATTGGAGCAAGAAGATGCTTTTGGCAATATCGAAGCTGTAAAAACAGTTTCTGATTTATTCATGCCAGTATCAGGTACCATCTTAGAATTTAATACGCAAATAGAAGATGCACCAGAATTAGTAAATGAAGATCCTTATGGAGAAGGTTGGATTATTAAAATTAAATTATCAGATCTTTCACAACTAGATGGTTTAATGGATTCAGCAGCTTACCAAGCTAGTGTTAGTGCCTAATTGGATAAATATTAAGTATTTTATTCCAGCAATTCTTTGGGCGACTTTAATTTGGTCTTTATCGACCACTTCTAGTCTTCCTCCCATTCCTTGGAATTTTTTATCTCCAGATAAAATCGGGCATTTAGTATTTTATGCTATTCTGACGCTTTTATTAATTGGGGGATTTGTCCATAGTTTGTCTTGGAAGCGAAAAGGAGCCAAGTCTTGGATTTTGTTTTGTATGATAATTGCAGGGCTTTATGGGGTTAGTTTAGAGTTTGTTCAGGCAACTATTCCTGGTCGTTCTTTTGACTATGCTGATATGCTTGCTAATTTTATTGGAACATTTTTGGGTGCTTTTGTTTATTATAAAAGCACATTTAAATACTTTGTAAAATAATCTGTCGTAAGAATACACTATATTATTAGATGTATAAACACTTCAGAAATTAACTTTTAGAAGATTCGTTCAGGCAGAGATTTTAATTATATTTGTCTGAATTTTTATAAATTAACGGTTTTTAGAAACTTATTTTTTTAATTAAAACACATATTTATGTTAATCAACGGACTGCAATTGGGTGGTGTTTTACTGTACGCAGGTCCAGAGATAACAGGTGGTCAATTAGTTTTAAGCTTGGTGGGTATTGCTGTATTAGTATATGGTATGATTCTCGGCTACAAATTCTACCTGAATAAAAAATCTCAGGAACTTTTAAGCAAACACGGTGACAGCCCCGAAGGCCAATCTGCTTTGGTTAGGAAATATCAAGAGGTAGATGTTTTCAAGCAAACTCGTACCATTACTTATGGTAGTCGCGTGGTTGCTTTGTTAGCAATATACCTAGTCATTAACTGGACAAACGTTACTGTTACTCAGTTGTTGACTTTTGATGATATTCCTGATATCGAAGAGATTATGACGGAACCACCAAACACACCACCACAACCACCACCACCGCCACCACCGCCGCCACCACCACCACCACCAGCTCAAATTGAGGAAGTGGAGGAAGAAGTTGAGGAAGTGGAACAAGAAGATCAAGAAATTGAAGAAGACACAGAGATCAACGATACTCCAACTGACTATGATGGTCCTTATGGCGACGGTCCAGCTCCTGTTATAGAGAAAGTAGTAGAGGAAGTATATGTAGAGCCAGAAATCTTCACTATTGTAGAGCAAATGCCTCGTTTTCCTGGTTGTGAAGATGAAGCAGGTGATAACAATGCAAAAAAAGCTTGTGCAGATCAGAAGTTATTGAAATTTATCTACGAAAATATTAGCTATCCTACAATGGCTCGTGAAAACGGAATTGAAGGAATGTCTGTAGTAAGTTTTACAGTAATGGAAGATGGTAGCATTAGAGATGCTAAAATTCTACGTGATCCAGGAGGAGGATGTGGAAAAGAAGCTTTGCGAATCATTAAAATGATGAACAAAATGTCTCAAAAATGGACACCTGGTAAACAACGTGGTAAATCAGTGCGTGTAAAGTATAACTTACCTGTTCGTTTCAAATTAAATTAAACTATTATTCATAATAGTTACTATATAAAAAAGGTGTTTCTCTATGGGAAACACTTTTTTTGTTTTTTATCTTTTTTTATAAGGGGATTTCAAAAATCATCCGACATTTAGGTGTAATACGGAATTGAATAAAGTACTCACCTACCTAAATAATTAGACATGCGAAACCATCAAATCTCTTTTCTCAGTACCATTTTTTTATTATTCATGCTATCTTTTACGTCTTGTCAAACTGAAAGCATTACTTATGACTGTACTTCCATTGCTCCTACTTATACCGATCACATCAAATCTATTATGGATGCCAATTGTGCTTACAGTGGTTGTCACGATGCCACTACCAATGCGAAGGGGATTAATTTGAGTACTTACGCTACGGTCGCTGATGAATCTTCTAAAGCAAGATTTATGGGCAGCATGCACCACGAAAGCGGTTATGATCGTATGCCTGAAGGAGAGGCACAACTTAGTACGGACAATTTGCAAAAAATATATTGTTGGATTCAAAATGGTACACCTGAATAAGGATTGAAGGTACTCTACAAATAAGGGCTATTCCCGAAATAATTCTTGTAAAGCAATTGACACGCTATCGCGTCAATTGCTTTACTTGTGTAAGGAGCTTTTATTAGGCTCGTTTTAATGCAAGCAACTCATATCTTTTTCCTATTTTTGATAACAAATAAATTTAATACATGAAAATAGGACTCTTTTTTGGCTCTTTTAATCCCATTCACACTGGGCATTTGATTATTGCCAACCATATTGCAGAAAACACAGCACTAGAGGAACTTTGGTTGGTGGTTACGCCACACAATCCTCACAAAAAACGGACAAGTTTAGCCAATGATTCCAATCGTTTGCATTTGGTGAACCTTAGTATTGAAGGGCATTTCAAATTAAGATCGTGTAATATTGAATTTGACCTTCCAAAACCCTCTTACACCATTGATACCCTTACCTACCTAAAGGAAAAGCACCCAGAGCATGATTTTGTACTAATTATGGGTGGAGACAATTTAGGCTCGCTTCACAAATGGAAAAACTATGAAGTTATTCTAGCCAATCATGAAATTTATGTTTACAGTCGTCCAAATTACGACTTAGGTCCATTGCAGGAACATCCTAGCATTACTATGATTGAGGCGCCTTTAATGCAAATTTCATCGTCTATTATTCGGAAATTAATCAAAGAAAAAAAATCAATTCGCTATTGGGTTCCAGATAAAGTACTAGACGAAATTGAGCAATCTGGAATGTACTTATAAGCACCTAATACAACTTATTATTTCCTGTTTTCATCTCAGAATGTATCCCATGCGCTATTTTTCTATCTTCTTTCTTTATTATTGCTGTTGTGCCTGCCAATCCGCAGGATCAACCTCAATTCTGGCAGATGTCGCTCCTATTGCCTCATCTACAGAAGATAGTTTGACCCTATGGGAAATGCAATTATTGGCAATTCCTGTCAAAACACAAGATAGCATCGCACAGGAACTTTATCTTAAATCCTTGCCTAAATTACCTGGTGGCAATAGCTTCTTTGGTAACTTACAGTTAAGTGCCTTACAACATGGCAGCAAGAAATCACTTAAAAGAGTTTATCAAAATATTTCTACTCCATATAGAAATAATGCCTACGAACGCACCAAACACCTTGATTTATCCTACCGTAACATCTATTACATTCCAAATAAAGTAGCCAATTATCCCAATTTAAGGTATTTGTCTTTAAGTAATAATCACATTCAGGCACTCAATCCTCAATTGGCCTATTGCAAAAAACTTAGGAAGCTAGATTTGTCTTCTAACGGCATGTCCAAACTCCCTACAAGTTTAACTTTACTGACTCAAATTAACGAACTCGTTCTAGCCGACAATCGTCTAAATTCTCTGCCTACTTATTTTGCGAATCTAAGGAATTTAAAAACCATTGATATTAGTAATTTACATAGTGGGATGGCAGAATTTTACAACAACATCACCAAATTTCCAGCCGTTTTAACTCGTATGTCCAATGTTGAAAAGTTATTTTTAGAGAAACTGCCTATCCGCAGTATCCCTAGCAGCATTCGAAATATGACAAAACTGCAAGTGCTAAGCCTGAATGGCAACCGTTCCATTAATTTAACGCAAGCCTTTAGTGCCTTGGCAAATGTCCCTGATTTAATTGCTTTGGACCTTTCTTTTATGGGGCGTAGAACCTTGCCTCAGAGCATTCAGCAACTCAAAAATTTAAAAATATTAGTTTGGCATGAAGAGAAGCAAAGTAATCGTGTTTTTATAGAAGAAACCTTAAAAAAATGGCTTCCAAACACCAAAATATACTATGGAAAAAAAGGGATGGCTACGCTTTTTCTTAGAGGCAATACAATCAAGACCATTCGCAGTATTGGAGATGAGTAAGCCTGCTTGTTTTTCCTTCTTTAGTACAATTATTGGAAGACTTCCCCTTTATTTACCACAACAACTCTGTTTTATTATTATAATTTAGAAACATGAAAAACGTATTATTTACACTCCTTCTTTGTCTGACTGCCTTTTTGTCTAAGGCACAATCTGCAATTGAATTGAATAATTTGGCTAGTGCCGCCGCTATGAAAGGAGATTATAAAACTGCTTTGGATTATTATAATAAAACGATTGACTTGGACCCAACGGCAACAGAACCCTATATCGGTCGAGCGACTACTAAGTGTTTTTTGCAAAACCCAAAATCAGCTCTTTTAGATTTTAATAAAGCGGTTGAATTAGGCGCAAAAGAATCGAATGAATTATTGATGAACAGAGGAACTTGTAAGCGACAATTGAATGACTTAGAAGGTGCTATAAAAGACTTTTCAAAGGCAATAGCTTCCAATCCTAAGAATTATCAAGCGTACAATTATAGAGGAGATTGTTGGAGTAATTTAGAAAAATACAAAGAAGCAAATGCAGATTATACCAAATCCATTGAAATAAATAGTTCCAGCGAATATGCCTATGCGAGTCGAGCGAATAATAGATTGCCTTTAGGAGAGTTCAAAGAAGCGATTGCTGACTTTAGTGCTGCCATTAGAATCGAAGAAAAAGGCTATACTTATTATGGTCGAGGCTTTTGCAAAGCGCAACTAAATGCCCACAAAGGTGCCGTGCAAGATTATGACAAAGCCATTACTTTGAGTCCAAATGTTTCGGGTTATTACAGAGCTAGGGCAGAATCAAGAAAGAGTCTAGAAGATTATGAAGGAGCGATACAGGACTATGGTTTTTTGTTGAAATTTGATCCTCAGAATCTTAATGCGCTCTATATGAGAGGATCTTTGTTGTGCCTATTAAATAAGTCTCAAGAAGGGATCAACGATTTAGATGCCTACCTTCTTTTGAAACCCAATAATAGCTCCGCTTATTTTAACAGAGGTTCTGCAAAAGAAGCTCTACAGGATTACAAAGGCGCTATAGCTGATTTTAGCAAAGCAATCTCTATTGATCCAAATGATCCCAGTGCTTATTATGGGCGTGGGAATACAAGAGGTAAATCTGGAGACAGCAAGGGTGCTTGCGAAGATTTTAAGAAAGCAACAGAAATGGGTCATCCAGGTGCTAAAGAAATGTTGGAGCAAAATTGCAAGTAGTTTATCCAAGGTTCACCACCTCATAATCCTTGCGAATAATCTTCTGCGTTTTTCGTCGATAAGTAGCCGTGTAACCTGGCCAAAGCGTAGCATTTCGTCCAGAATCGTGGATATACCAACTATTACAACCGCCAGATGCCCAAACCATGCCTTCTAGTTTTTTGTGAATATCATCATTAAAAGCCTTTTGAGCAGCAGGTTTAACATCTAAATAAGCCCTTGGTAATTCATCCAACTCCCTGAAATAATCCATGATGTAATTGAATTGAGATTCTATGACGTGCAATTGTGAATTGTGTCCCAAACCTGTGTTTGGTCCTAAGATAAAGAGCAAGCCTGGGTAGCCCGAAACAACAGTTCCATAGTAAGCTTCTGGTCCTTTGTCCTTCCAACTTTCAAACAAATTTACGCCTCCCTTTCCGATCACCTTTAGATTTCGACGACTAAAATCCGCTACATGAAAACCTGTTGCGTAAATAATCACATCCACCTCATGCAAAACGCCCTGGGCATCTATAATTCCTTTGGGAGTAATCTCTTGAATAGCATCAGAGACCAATGCGGCATTCTTTTCCATTAAGGCAGGATAAAATTCATCTGAAGGCAATCTTCTTTTACAACCAATTTCATAATTAGGTGCTAATTTTTTGCGCAAGGCTTCATCTGGAACTTGCTTTTTTAAATGCCTTTTTGCCATTCTTCGGGTAATCGTTCGGGTGCTATTATCACTAAACAAAGCCCCACCTGCATATTCAAAAAACCAATACAAACCTGTTCTTCTTAATTTCTGAACAAAAGGCAAGGTTTTAAAAATGGCTCTAGAGAAAGCAGATATTTTAAAGTCATTCTTAGGTAGAATCCAAGGCGCCGTACGTTGAAAAAGTGTTAATTCCGCTACCTCCGACACAATACTCGGCACAATCTGAACGGCAGAAGCACCAGTGCCGACCACCGCAACTCGTTTGCCTTTTAGATCAACCTTCTCATCCCATTCTGAAGAATGAAAACTCGTTCCTTCAAAGCGATCTGCTCCTTTAAATTCTGGAACATTGGGTACATTTAAAGGACCAATTGCCGAAATGACATTCTCTACCAAGATTATATTTCCAGCTTGGTCGGTCAGTTTCCAATACCCTTCTTTTTCTTGAAAAACAGCTTCCGTAATTGTTGTATTATAACGAATATGCGCTTCTAAATCATATTTTTTCTTGCAAGCAATAATGTATGCTAAGATTTCAGGCTGTTTGGAATAAGCACGAGACCAATTGGGATTCATCTCAAAGGAATAAGAATACAAATGAGAAGGAATATCACAAGCACAACCTGGATAGGTATTATCCCTCCAAGTACCGCCAACTTCTTCTGCTCGTTCAAAAATAACAAAACTGTTTCTGTTTTCTTTTTTTAATCGAATCCCCATTCCTAAACCACCAAAACCACCTCCTATAATTCCAACCTTATAATCTACCTTGCTTGCCATTTTCTATTATTCTAGTTTTTTTGACAAATCGTGTAGATATTTTAAATATAAGTTACTCTTTAACAATTCCCCATGTAACTTGGGTTATTCCGTCTTGAATCAAGATATAAGTTTTAAATAGAAAGTCGTAGGTCGTTTATTATCAAAATGAAAAAAAACTTACGACTTTTTACTTAAAACTTACGACTCTTATAGTTCAATAAGGGTAGTCTCTAAAATATTATCACACAATTTGTCAAAGAACATTATTCTATAATTCTATCGTAAAGGATATTTTTTCACTCGACCATCTGGGTGTACCAAAATAACCTCTCCATTTTTATATTTATAATCATAAGATTTGTATTCTGCTGGAATGATTAAACGTCCACCAGGTGCAGCAACCCCCCAAAGTCCTTTGATTTTCACCAAAAACGTACGATTGGGAAGCGTACACATATCCTCATACTTAGGCGGTAAAATAACGCCTTTGGTAATCGAAACAATCCCCCATTTTCCGTTCTTTTGTACAAAGAAAAATTTCTTTTTAGGGCGATAATCAAATTGATCGTAAATCGCTGGAATCATTTCCTTGCCTTTTCCGCTCAACAGCCCCCACTTTGTTCCTTTTTGCACCATAAATTGATTCTTGTTCATAACGTGAATCTTCGAATAAGCAATTGGAATAATTGGTTCCCCGTCAATCGTTAACATGCCCCACTTTGAGCCTTTTTTTACCATCACACGATTGATGTCCTCATAGTATTGAACATCATTATAAGCCAAATCAAAAAGCGTTTGATCGTCATAATAATAATCAATTTTATTATTCAAACGCACTTTTAGTTTAAAACTATTTTCATCTATCCAAATATCACTATACTCAATAGGGACAGAGGTATGTACTTTGCCTGTGGTATCTATTCTTAATAAACCAACTTTTTTATCTTTTCCAACTAAGATACTACTCAAGTATTTTAGAAAGAATGGAGACATGAAGTCATATTCAAATGGCAAGATTTCTTTGGCATTGATATCCAACAAACCAAATTTCCCATTTTCTCGAACCACAAAATAACGAGAAAAATAATCAATGTCGTCGTACTTCTTTTTTGTAGTGCAAGGATTGTCTTTAATCCAGTTATAAACCGACCATTTTTTGCCAATTCTCACCCTTGTATGGCTGATATATTGGTGGTCTCCTATTTGATCAAAACAAGTAGGTATCAATTCTTCTCCTTTCCCATTTTTCAATCCCCACTTGTCATCTTTTTTCACTTTGTAACGGTAACCATCAAATAAAACATCCTCGTAAACGGCTTCTAAAATAGGCGTTCCACTAGGACTTAAAACACCATACTTCTCCCCCAACTCGATGCTAATATAAGGTTGTTGACGTTTGGATATATAATTCAATGCATCATAGCGAACAGGCACCCAAACACTACGATCCTCCCCTAGCATGCCCCATTTGCCATTTTCTTTGATTCGGTAAAAGCCCTTTTTTTCTTGATGTAAATAGCGATACGTGATGGTATCGTATTTAGGCTTGGTTAGTTTTTCCTTTGTTTCTTCGTTATAAAAACCCCAATTAAAGCGTTTTCCATCCCAGACTTTATAAATTCCATCCACATACAAAAACTCCTGCCCTACCTCTAAACCTTTTGTCAAATCTTTGGGTTCAAAGGCATATTTTTTGTTATAACTACTAGAATCCTTCTGTGCAAACACAAGCGTCTGCAAGGCAAAAAGAAGTATAAAAGAGATGCTTATTTTGTAATGCATAGTGATTTTTATTTTTTTGATGGTCCTTGATGCTGTAAATGTACTAAAGCTTCCTAGAATTTAAAAACGTCTTAATTTAAAAACTAGTATGTGTTGCATTTTTTAAACCTACTTATTAAATAGTTCTTAACGTTTCCCATTCATACGCTAAACAAGCTATATAGTATCAACTTTTGTTTATTAATTTGCAGTAATTTATCGTACTGCGAATCAAGCGCTAAAATTAGGTCTGATAAATAAGAAAAGAAAAGCTTTACAAGAATGTTTAATTTTTAATGCTGAATGCCTTATAGCACAAGAAACATTAAAAATTCAGCATTCAACATTTAAAAATACAGGATTGTAAAACGAGATAGCCCTGTTTTAAATGTACGATTTATTGATGTTTTAGCCCTTGATTCGAATTGTTAGTGTAGGAGTAAGTATATCATTCAATTAAAATTTCAGTACCACATAAATAATCCACCTATTCATGCAAGACGCATTTATAAAATTCTTTACAACAGGCGACACCACACAAACCGTCGTTTTTGTTATTCTTTTGTTGATAAGTTTTCTTTTGGGAATGCTTGTTTGGGCTTTGTTGGCTCATTTTCCTGCGTCTCGAAAATTGAAAGCGGAAAACAAAGATCTAAGTGCTGAGAATACTGTTTTGAAAAAAGACAATAAAGATCTTTCCGAGCGTTATACTGTTATTAATGCTAAGTTGGGTCGTGCTAGTGAAGATTTAAGGACAGCAGAAGCCAACTTAGAAGAAAAGAAAGACAAAGTTATTGCTCAAAACAAGACGATAAAAACACTTTCGGCAGATCTGGAACTTTACAAAGACAATGCTCGTAACTTTAAAGAAGCTAATGAGAAATTGTTAGAAGAGTATAAAAAAATGTCTACAGAGCACGAGGAAATCATGACCAAAATGGAGGACATGAAAACGCTTGTAGAAGAGGTGGAGCAAGAAAAAGGCACGATGATTAGGAGTCATTTGCAAGTCGCAGATGGCAAGTTGCTTGCAGACCAAGAACTCAAGACAACAGCAGATAAATTAACCAAAGCAAATGAAACGGTTCACTTATTGACCAAAGATTTGGATGCCGCACTAGAGCAAAAAGCCGAACTTAAAAAAATGGTTTTTAATCTAGAAGAAAGTCAACAATTGGAGGGTACAGGGGATAATGATTTGAAAACGCAATTGATTGGTCTTAAATCTCATGTTCGAGATTTAGAATCAGAGAATAGTGATTTGATGGAACGTTTGGCTCCTATTTTAGCAAAGGAACAATCCAATGCTACCGAAGAAGAAGAAATGGAAGCTTTGTTGGTTGATTTATTAGTAGAGGCAGAAACGAATATGGAATCCGATGGATTCTATTCAAATTATGACGAAAGCCAACTGATTGAAGATAAAATTTACCTAGAAAAAACATTGGCAGAAGAATCTGGAATTGCAACAGCAGTAGCAGATGAACTTATTGAGATCGATGATGCAGAAGCCAATATGATGGACGAAGCACTGCTTCAAGTAAGCGATGCGATGCGTTTACAAGGTTTTTATCAAGATATAGATGATGCTGTTTTGATAGAGTCAGATGAAGGAGTCGAGGAAGTAGGCGATGAGGAGTTGATGGAGCAACATTTGAATAATACAACAGAACTATTCAAAAAAGTACTGTTTTATCAAGATGAAGTACCTAGCGAACAGTTTATAGACAATGCGGAATTACTAGATGTAGAACTAGCCAAATTACAAGAGGTAGCGGTTGTGGCAGATGAAGCGTCAGAAGCAATTGTGCTTAGTGATACGGATCATTCAGATATGAATGCGGCTTTGGATCAAGCCATAGATGTGATGAAAGTGGAAGGTTTGTATGCACCAATTGATGCTGATAAGTTGATCGCATCTAGTGATGAGGTAGAGGACCCCAATCGATATTATAACCAAGAAAAAGATTACGAACATTCTGTCTTGGAAGAGATTGGTCGTTCTATTCCTAGAGCGGGCTTAGACGAAAAGGATGATTTGAAACAAATTGATGGTATTGGAATGTTTGTAGAACGTCGATTGAATCAATTGGGTATTTATACCTATAAACAAGTAAGCCAATTTGATGAAGCATTTATTGCAAAATTAGGAGCGGCTTTAGGGTTTTCTGAACAAACCATTGCAAGAGATGAATGGGTTGAACAGGCGAAAGTTTTAATCGCTTAAGTGGATTAATAATACTCCGTTGATTAGCTACGCTGCTACTGCGTGGTTTTTAGTTTTCAGCTACGCTGAGCCTTAGGGTTCTATGAAAAACGTAAAAAAGCATCTTGCATTAGTTTGATTATCAGTTTTTTAGTGTCTTAATTGATAAAAGCGCATCCTGCTGATAATCAAACTAATACGATTTAGCTACGCTGAGCCTTCGGGTTTTTAATGGAGTAATGTTAAAACTAATTAATATAAAAAATAATAATTTTGATTCTTTTGCTCTCTTCCCTAAGTGAGGAGCGTACAGAAGAAATAAAAATAACAACACTATTTATGACTGAACGTCCTGTCATATTATTGACATTTGCGAATCAGCAGGATGCTTATCTAGAAAATCTAAAAAACGAGAGCAAAAAGCTCAACTATATCCTAAGTACACACCATGACAAGGGAACCATAGAAGTTTTTAGAGAAGAAAGCACGACTACTGATGATATCAAAAAAGCAATAGAACGGTTTGATAAACGAATTACCATATTTCATTATGGAGGGCATGCCGATGGCGATAGCCTTCGATTTGAAGGAGGTGATGGGAATGCTGCTGGATTGGCAGAACTGCTTGGGCAATTGCCAAATCTAAAGTTGGTTTTCCTAAATGGTTGTTCTACAGAAGCACAGGTGCAGTTTTTGTTAGAAAATGGTGTTAAAGCAATTATAGCAACTGCGGTAGCCATCAACGATGAAAAGGCAGTTGTTTTTGCCGAAGATTTTTATCGTTCCTTATCAAATGGACATACCATTGAGTCGGCTTTTCGTCGAGCAGTAGCCAACCTTAAATTTGTATATGGAGGAGACTTTGACGCTACAATTGTTCGTCGAGGGGATGCTGTGGTACATGGAGACAAGGATAAAATGCCTTGGGGACTTTATATTAATGAAGATAGCGAGGATGCTATCAATTGGGAAATGCCCACTTATTATCCAAAAGATAGTGTACGAGCAGATGCCATTGATAAATCGAATTTTAAGGTCAATATGCACATCGAAGAAGTCATATTTGCTATGTTCGATGTCAAACCAGAGCTAGAGGCTTTGTGTACTTATGAGGATGAGGAGGACCTGGATCCTAGAGCGGTCTTATTACAAATTATTCAAAATTTCCCCTGGCCTATTGGCGCACAAGTGCGTTTGTTGGTTGCCAAGGATGGAGATATGGATACGCCATCTATGGATCGTTTGAAACAAATTGTGAGTGTTTACACGATGACCAGCCAATTTATTTTTTACGTGATCATGTCTCAAATGTGGGACGAGAAAAGAGCGGCAACCTTTACGGCAAAAAGTTTCTTGGTTGATATGCTTTATATGGACCAAAAGCAATTTGGGCAATTTGATTATTTCAAGAACTTTATTGAAGCAACCAAATTGCTGATGGATGCAGATTGTGAGTTGTGTATTGGCGAATTTGCACAAGTTGTAGAAGACTTTGATGCCCATTCTGAATTGTATGAAGCTTATTTGTACTTAGAATCTATTCGTTCTGCCATTAATACGGGGAATCTAGAAGCCTTGGAAGCGAAGACCTTTGAAAAATGTGTGGAAGGAGAATATTATCTATCTACGATTTTATATCACTTAGCTTTTACCATAAAATACGACTTAGTAACGGTTCGTGACATTCATGTTGTGAATCATAGAAATATGGATACCGAATTTAATCACTTTATCAGTCGCTTGAACGTAAAAGTAGGCGATATTGCGGTTAGTGAAGGAAGCAAAAAGATGAAGGCAAGGATTTACAAAACCTTTACCAATAATTCTTCCGTTATTTTGACTTCCGACTTACAGGATCCGACTAATTTTTTGAATCTATCGCCTTTTATTATTGATAAAAATGCGTTTAGAAATGGTCTAACTGAAGACCGAGCAACAGAACAACAATTGTTCATGTATGCACACCGAGTAGATGGGGATGACCCCGATAGAGATTATAAATACTATGCTACATTTCATAACATTTACGTAGCTCAAGAGAGAGCATCTGACCAGTTCCTTATTAATGGACCTGCTGGAGCAACTAAGGATAATGAACAGCCCACTGATACTAGAAGCCGAATGCGCTCTAGACGTAGGCGAAGAACCTCTACAACGACACAGGTTATTAACCCTTATGCTGTTCTCAAACGACAATTTGAGATTTTAGAAAAAGATTTAATCAGTTAGAGCTTATTGAATAACAAAGTGCTCACATTTAAAAATTTTAAAGAATCTCTTATCAATTGTTAAAAATTAGCTCTTATGGCAACACAAGTAAAAAGTCCGTTCAAGTTCTTGGATTCTTACGATAAAAAAGATAAAGCCATCTTTTTTGGTAGGACACAAGAAACGTTTGAACTATACGATAGAATATTTGAAACCAATTTGGTTTTATTATACGGTGCTTCTGGTACTGGAAAAACTAGTTTAATTAACTGTGGTTTGGGCAATCAGTTTGAATCAACGGATTGGCATCCTATCTTTATTCGCAGAAAAGATAACATCATGGAGTCTATGAAACATGAGTTTCAAGACCACTCGATTAAAAAACTGGATGAGAACCGCTCTATGATTGACCAGGTGCGTTCTTTGTATTTGGATTATTTCAAACCTATTTATTTAATCTTCGATCAATTCGAAGAAATTTTCATTCTAGGCGATAAAGAAGAACAAAAAATCTTCTTTGAGATGATTTATCAATTATTGGAAGAAGATTTGCAGTGTAAGGTCGTGATCTCTATGAGAGAAGAATACATTGCTTATTTGTCAGAATTTGAAGAAATTTTGCCTTATCTTTTTGATAATCGCTTGCGAGTAGAAAAAATGAACAGCAAGAACCTGAAAGATGTTATTGAAGGAACGGCTACTAATTTTAATATTGAACTAAAGAAAACGCCAGGAGGTAAAGATATTTCTGAGTTGATTATTGAAAAATTGAGAGACAAAAATCATGAGATTGACTTGGCAAATTTGCAGGTTTATCTAGATCGTTTGTATCAACTCTCTGTCAAAAAGAATGGCGCTGATGCACCCATTGTGTTTGATGAAGAACTCATCAAACAAACTGGAAACTTAGAAGATGTAATGTCTACTTTTCTAGATCAGCAATTGACGATATTAGAAGGAGAATTAGCAGAAAAATATAAAACGGCCAAAAAAGGTGCTCCCTTAGATATTTTATTTGAGTTGGTAACCGATAATGGAACCAAACATGCCATTGATTTGGAGCAAATAAAAAAACGCTTGAAACGGTCTAAAAAAATAGAACCTGCTGTAATAGATTACTGTGTGGTTCGTTTTAAAGAAATGCGTATTTTGAGAGAACTTTCGTAGGCATTGTTCTATAATAGAAATGGAATATGAAAATAGAATTAGCACATGACTTTATCGCCAAGAAAATATATGAAGAAGCCTCTATAGAGGACAAAGCTAGAGCGCGTGCTACTAAATTGGTACACGATCGGTATCAACATTATCTATCTTCTAAAAATTTCTTGTTAACAGAACGAGAACTTATTTATATTAGTCCTTTTATCGAAAGGATGGATTTGATGCACGAAGAGGAGTCTTATCTTCGAGAAAGTAAGAAGGCGATTAACAGAGCAAAACTAATGAGACGTTTTAAGGATGTCGTCTTAGTAGCCTTATTTAGTGGAATTATTTTCAGTACTTGGGGCTTTTGGGAGCGTCAACGTTTCTTTCATGCGTCCAAGCACTTGGCTTCGGCACAAGATTCTATTCATGCCTTGTTGAGAAACCAGAAAAAAGGAAAACCTTGGCATTCCATGGATGATGGGAATAAAAATAGACCTGAAATAGGAACAGAGCCACTTTCGCCTGCTGCGTTTTTTAGCACCATCAAGTTACAAGGAAAAGTTGCCAATGAACAAGGTCAGCCAATTTCTGAGGCTTTGATTCAAATAATGGGCGCACAGGCTTACACCAAAGAGGATGGTTCTTACGAACTTTATTTAATACTTCCGCCTAAGAATATGGGAAAAAATATTAGCCTGAATATCAGTAAAACCAATTACTTACCAGCGTCTAAACCTATAGACACGGATAATCCCACCATTGATTCTGAATTTACATTGGTTCGAGAGTAAACCCCTTTTTTGATTGGTGGAACAAACGAACGCAATTTTTCAATTACTATGTGTACTCCACAAGAGCAAAAGATCATCGATCTGTTATCTTCAGGTGATTTAGCAAAAAAGAGATTAGCTTTTAAAGCTATAGAAACACTCGATCTTCCTTTCGATTGGGATGAATATGTGGAATTAGCTGCTTGGCTAAGAGAAGGAGAAGAAGGAATTATAGGTGCTTGGGATTTTCGAGAGAAGCGTAAATGGTTTTCCGATCGAGAAGAAGCCATTATCAGCGTATTTAATCAAACCAGTCAGGGCATTCAACATGAAAAACTAAAAGTTTGGGATGAACGCATTTATCGCTTGCCCAATTTAAAAGTACTGGATTTTCACTCCAATGCGTTTGACGAAATTCCTAAATCTATAAAGCAACTTAGAAGATTAGAACATCTAAATCTGAATAAGAATTGTTTGACTGTTATCAAGGCAGAATTAGATCATAATTCTTTGTTAGAACATCTTTCTTTAGGTCATAATAAGATCCATACCATTCATACTGATTTCAGTCAATTAGAACAATTACAATACCTAGATTTAGCAGGGAATGAATTGACAAAACTACCTGAAAGTATTGGGTGTTTAAGTCGTTTAAAACATCTTAATCTCAATAAGAATCCCCTAGAAAGACTACCCAAAAGCATCCGTAAGTTGATGAATTTAGAGCAACTGTCTTTGCTCAATACTCAAATTCCTAGAGGCTTAGTTGATCAGTTGACAACTCAACTGCCTAATTGTAATATCCTTTATTCCAAAAAATAGATGTCGTTTCTGAATTCAATCCCCTGTTTTAAATTATGAAATAGCAAAGGTTTGCATTCTGATTTAATAGAAATGCGAATCAAGCGCTAAAATTAGGTCTGATAAATAAAAAAGGCGAATAAGGAACGTTCAAAAAATAAAATGAACGTTTTGCGTCATCTTTTTGGTCTGAAAGTTTCAAAAAAATAGCTTCGCTGCTACTTCGTGGTCGGACGTGTAACCCGTGCCTAGCCTTTGCGCTACTTAGCGCAAGCAAGCTCGTTCGTTACACTCATACTACTCATTTTTTAAAACTTTCATCCTCAAAAATATTTA
>CALDEP010000446.1 GCA_937942475.1 uncultured Aureispira sp. | reverse complement strand
CCCCAAAAAAAAATCTAAACACCAGTGCTAGACCAGTATTTAGATTTTTTAAAACAAGTATTTTAAGAGATACTCTTATCAACTTATTTCACAACTTGGAATTGTTGTGTCATTACTTTATTATCGGTAACAATAGAAATGATGTAAACACCATTTTCTAAGTTATTAGTAGTAATCTGAGTCGTGTATGTATTCACATTATTTAGGTTCAATACCGTTTGACCTAGCGTGTTGTGTACGATAATAGTTTCAATTTCAGTAGCACTTTGAACATTTAAGATGCTAGCAGCAGGATTTGGGAAAATAGATACTTGCGTACTATTGTTTTCCACTTTAGCTGTATTAGTCAACATGTTCATTCCACAAGTAGACAAAGTATAGCCTTCGTTACGAGGAGCAGAAGGATCAAATTGAGTTACCCAACCAGAAATACTGAATGTTCCAAGAGGAGCAGGCATACCGAACAAGTTAACATCGTTGTCAATACGTAATGTAATTGTATCCGTACTACCATTTGTAATACGAACATTAAAACCAGAACCAGTATTAGTCCATTCAGCAGTATCTACCAAAGACATTCCTGTAAACATAACCAATCTGTTTTCAGTCATTTCACTCAACTGAGTAACCATCATTGGACTAGCCGTTGCATTTCCTTGAGAAATAACAGCAATACTATCTGGAGAAAATTGTAATAGACCATTAAATTGAGTTACAGTTCCCCAAATATGTAAAGAATCACCAGCAGTAACCGTGTAGGCATCTACATCAGCGAAGGTGAAAATTCTAATACCAGCACTGTTATCGCTATTTGCAAAAGGAAAGTCTAATCCAGAACCTCCTCTAAGGTCGATACAATGTGCAATTCCTCTTAATTCACAAGTAACGTTTAAAGAATCTGCATTACCACTAGTATCAATATCATTGATTTGATCAAAGGTATATAAAGGGTAGCTTGGTGGTGGTGGTGGAATAACAACAACACAAGAATTTATCATACCTGGAGTTGCATATAGAGAATCCACACCAGTAACTGACAAACCAGTTCCAATAGCAGACGTTCCCCAGTTTGCACCGTCGTTGTTGTCTGTTGCAGGATCACATAATTGTAAAGATCTACCTAGACCATCTGCACTAGTTGCCCAAGGAGCTGCATCGTCATAATTAACAGAATCTACGAAAGTACCATTGCCATCATATATAGTAATGTCCTCACCACCATTAGACAAACCACCGCCTGTCCAAACAGCATCTGGAGCCATTCCAAAAGCATTGTGAAAAGCTGTAGAATCAACAGCAATAACAAAAAAGCCACCAGCAGGAATCATTCCTGTAGAGAAAGTGTGTGTTACACCTTGTGTAAAGGTGTAATTTACCAAACTAACCGCAGTTGCTCCAGTATTGTGTAATTCGATAAATTCTTCTACATCTGCTCCTGCACCAGGATCATTGTAAAGAATTTCATTGATAACTACTTGTGAATGTGCTGCAAAGCTTACTAACAAAATAGCAGAAAGAGTAGAAAATAATTTTTTCATAATGATTTTATTTAATCAAATTGATAATTGATACTTAGAAAGCGCTAAATTAACTAAAAATGTTCATACTGAAAAAAGTACTTTTCTTTTTCGTTGACTTACTAAGCTAAAAAAGAGCTGAATGTAAAATTATATTCTGATAAAGCGTGCTTTTTGGCTATGGATGTGGATTATATAAAAAGAATACCAAACAGAATTTTATATGTTAATTTTATCTGAAGTTTTTGTAAGGGCTTTAAATCGAGGGAATTCTATGTTTTTGGCACCAAATTTTTTTATTTCAAATAGGCAACTTGAATGAGGACTTCTGTATTTGAAAATAAGTGACACTCAAAAGATAGTACTCATGAAGTAAATCGTATTGATTGGTTAATGAGTAGATATATGTTCTCGCTATTGAATAATTAAGCCATTAAAATTATAAAAAAAGTAAAAAATATATCAAGTTGATGCCTTCTAAGCGTTCTAATAATAAGAATCATTTATTCCCTCCAATTAATCTACTAGAAATTATGAAAGGCTTGCTATTATAAAAAGCAAAAAATCCATTTAAAGGATGAAAAGAATAAATATTATGAAGCTTATTATGGTGCTGTTTTTATCGCTATGTATTCAGTGGGCAATGGCACAAAAGCCAGATGCCATTGAGGCATATAATGCAGGTTTGGTTTATTACAAATTGAGAAATTATAAAGATGCGATTCCTTTTTTTGAAACAGCTGTCAAAAAAGATCCCAATTTTGTACCTGCTTTTAGGGTCTTAATTACTTGTCATGAGGAAGAGGGGCAAAATGAGTTGGCGGCAAGTTTGTACGAAAAGGTGATCGAAATAGCGCCTTCAGATAAGGTCCTTTGTTATAATTTAGCCTTGACCTACTTGGATCTGAAAGAGTACAATAAATCTACGCTATATTTAAAAAAAGCGCTAAACATTGATCCAACCTATGGGAAAGCTGCCAGTCAGTTGAAGGAAATAGAAACCTATTTGAAAAAACAACAGGAGAAGGCTGAAAGACAGGAAAAAGAAAACAACAGGGGAAATAATGGAGGAAATGCTAGAAGCTTGGAAAACGAAGTGTACAGCCTAGCTTTGAAAAGCTACCGAGATAAAGCTTATGAAGCCTGTTTGGAGAAATTAAAGGCTTATGATGGCGAAATTACCAATCCTGATTTCTATTATTTAAAGGCAATTACTTTGCAGCATATTGGAAATAGAACAGCGGCTATTGCTGATTATGAAGCGGTTTTGGAATTGGATGATTTGCATTTTAATAGTAACCTTAATTTGGGGCGAATTTATTATAACGATAAAAATTATCAGGCAGCAGCAGAGTTATTAGAGACCGCTTATTCTCGTCGAGAGAATGATTTGAATTTGTTGTACGACTTGGCAAAAGCTTATTTCTATGCTAAGAAATATGGGGCAGCAATTCCTTATCTGGAAAATTACCTAGTACGTAATTCCAAGAAGGGAGAAGCTTGGCGTATATTGGGCGAAAGCTATAGTAAGACGGGAAAAGCTAGGGCTGCTTCAAAGGCTTTTGAGAAAGCAGATCAGTATAGTGGAGGAAATGATGCATTATACAAACACCTAGAAGAAAGTATCGCAAAGTATGGTCGACAGGCTAGCGCATACACTAAAGAGGGGAAATACAAGGAAGCAATCGCTGTTTTGGAAAAAGGAATTATGGAACATTCCAAAGATGCTTCTTTGCATTTTAATCTTGGACTGAATTACATGGAGGTTGGAAACGAGCGCAAGGCAAGAGAAGAGTTTAGAAAAACAATTGATTTAGAACCTGCACATGCCAAAGCATATCAAGGACTTGGACTCCTTCATTATGAACGAGAAGAATATATGGAAGCAGGGGCTTACTATTTAGCGACGATTGATGCAGGAAAGCAAGATGAATTTGTTTATTATAAACTGGGAAGTTGTTTCTTTAAATTGAAAAACTTTGGCAAAGCAGTGGATGCTTATCAAAAAGCAATTGCTTTAAATCCAAATCAAAAACGCTATCATTTTGGTTTAGGAGCTTCTTATATTGCTTTGAATGAGCATTATGATGCTATTGCTGCTATGGAAGTTGCCCTACGTTTGGACCCGATGTACTTGGATGCACAATATAATATTGCCGTTGCTTATCTTAAAATGAGTGAATATGATAAATCTATTGCCGAGGGAGAAAAGATCTTAGCTAAGGATAGTCAATATGCTAAAGCTTACTTAGTTATAGGACATGCACATAAGCGAATGGGGAACTATGTTTTGGCAGATAATTTCCAGAAAAAAGCAGAACGGATAGATCCTACTTTAAAACAATAATTCAATGTGCTGTTTTGATAGAATTAATTGGGAAACATTTTTGAATTATCCTTAAAATCTAATATATTTATCAAAAGAAATTTACAACGTTGAGATAAAGGATGTCAATTATAAAGAGAAAGACATTTTTAGATTCTAAAAAATTAAAAATAATCAAATTGTTATGGCAGAAGATAAAGATTTAGAAATCGCAATTGGACATGTGGTAGAGATGGTAAGTAGCGGTTTAATGAAACGCAAAACAGAAGGAATTGAGTTGGAGCGTAAATTGCGTAATTTTTGGAGTAAAATTAAGAAAGGAATGCCTGATGAGGTTGGCGCTAATATAGAAGCTGAGCCAGAGGACGAGGCGGCAAGAGCGGCATTAACAACAGAGTTAGACCGATTAATGAAATCTCAAAATGTAAAAATGAGCGTTGTTGCTTTGCTTTATAATAATGGCATACGTTTCTAAGCATTAACTGATATATCAATTAATACTTCGTGGAGTTTTTAGTTTTTTTTGCAAAAAACATAAAAACACATCTTGCATTAGATTGATTGTCAGCTTATTAGTGCTTTGAATGCATGAGAGTCATCTGGCTGATAATCAATCTAATACGATTTAGCTACGCTGAGTCTTCGAGTTCTACACAAAGTATAGATCAATAACATAAGACTATAATGGAGCCATCCCGAATGTTCGAGGATGGCTTCTCCTTTTTATAACAATCCCTCCCTTTTCTATATGACTTTTTTAACAAAAATGTTAAAACCTGTTTTAAAGTGGTTTGTACATAAACAAGCAAAAAATAACCTCCCTAATCTAAATGAAACGATTCATGCACCTGGTTTGAAAA
>CALDEP010000445.1 GCA_937942475.1 uncultured Aureispira sp. | reverse complement strand
AAACCTCAAACAAAAAAACAAAGCCCTAACAATAAATACTTTATGAAGAATTGGAAATATTTACAACGTGGGTTCAAGTGGTTACTTCGAGGAGCTATAGGATTGTTTGTTTTGGTCGGTCTATTGCTTATAATAGCTATTTGGAAACAAGAACAAATCGTTCAGCAAATTTTGACTTATACCAACCAACACTATAAAGGTAAAATAACCTTAAAGGGAAGTCATGTTGCTCCTTTTGCCAACTTTCCACATGTGTCTATTGATTTAGAAGAACTCAAAATATATGAGAGCAAAGACGAGTCTACCCGACCTATTTTAGACCTAGATGATGTCTATTTAGGTTTTGATATTTGGACGATTATTAGTGGTAATTATGACTTGAAATCTGTTTATTTAAGCGATGGATATGTCAAAGTGGTAGAACACAAAGATGGGAGTTTTAATTTAGTCAATGCCTTGATGGCAATTAACGAAACGGAAACGACAGAAGAGGAACTACCTTTTAAACTACACCTAGAATCCATCCAACTCAACAAGGTTGATATCCACAAAATTAATGAATCGACGGAGATAGATATCGATGCGTTTGTGAATGATGCTCAAGCTACTTTAAACGTCAATGGGGCCAATACAATGATTGACCTTGATGCTCGCTATGAGATGAATTTTATGCAAGGTGGTGATACCACCTTGATAAAACATAAGCATTTTGACGTAAATCTGAAAATTGATTTCGATAGCGAAAATGGCTTGCTAGTGGTCGCTCCTTCTGTTTTTAAACTAGAGTCGGGTGAATTTAAACTGCAAGGAACGTTAGATATTCCTAATGATCAGGACCTCGACCTAAAAATAGAGGGAACTAGATCCAGTTTTGATTTAATTCTTGCTTTTGCCCCAGAGGAGTTAATTCCGACACTTAGAAATTATGATAGCAAAGGGAAAGTTTTTTTTGCTGCGACGGTCAAAGGCAAACTTGCAGGGGGCAAAATACCTATAATAGATGCTAAATTTGGCTGTAAGAAAGGCTCGGTTAAGAATAACCGTACCCAAGAGAAACTGGATGAGATGGAATTCAGCGGCTACTTTCGAAATACCTCTGGTAATCACAGTTTTGCCTTCATGGAATTTGGCTTGCAGGATTTTAAGGCCAAGCCTGAGACGGGACGATTTTATGGCGATCTAAAGATTCTTAATTTTATTTCTCCAGAAATTGACTTTAAATTAAATTCGGAATTTAATCTTGATTTTTTGGCGAAGTTCTTCAACTTTAAAGGATTGAGTGAGATGACAGGCTCGGTTAGTTTGACGATGAATTTTCATGACATCATTGATTTGAATAACCCAGAGAAAAGCATTGCACGGCTCAATGAATCCTACTTTACTAAACTCGAAATTCGTGATCTAAACTTCAACTCGACCGCCTTACATTTGCCGGTACAGAATGTAAATCTTATTGGACACATCGAAGGGCACGAGGCTAAAATTGATACCTTTAGCTGTCAAATTGGCAAATCTGATTTCTTTGCAACAGGGAGTGTTAGTGATCTGCCAGCGATCCTCCATCATACTGGCGATAGTATTTGGGTGGACCTCAAATTGAGGTCAGACTTGGTTGATATAGCAGAATTGACGTACAACGATTCGACTAAAAAATCAGCTCTTGATGAGCAAATTAAAGATTTAAGGCTTGACCTGGGCTTTAATAGTTCGGCACGAGCTTTTAGCGAGTCGCCCAATTTGCCTGTTGGCGAATTTTTTATTCGAGAGTTACATGCTACCTTAAAGCATTATCCGCATGAATTACACGATTTTAATGCAGATTTATTTGTGGAGAATGAGAACATTCGAGTAGTTGATTTTTCGGGAGAGTTGGATAGCAGCGATTTTCATTTTTCAGGAGAGTTTGTGCATTATGACTTTTGGATGAATGATGTTTTAGATGGAGATACAAAAATAGAGTTTGATTTAACCTCCGAGCACTTGCGATTGGAGGATCTTTTTGTCTATCAGGGCGAAAATTATGTACCTGAAGATTATCGCCATGAAGCATTCAATAATTTGAAATTCCACGGGCACTTAGATTTGCATTTTAAAAACCATGTATTCCATTCTATCGATATGTATCTGGACCAATTGGATTGTAAAATGAAGCTGCACAACTGCCGTTTTGAACAATTTAAGGGGGGCTTACATTATGAAGACCAACATCTGACAACCAAAAATTTAGAAGGGCATATTGGACGCAGCGATTTTCATCTCGATTTGTATTGGTATTTGGGGGATGACCCTAGTTTAAGGAAAACGCATCATTATGTGCATTTACATTCCGACCATTTAGATATCAATCAGCTTTTGGAATGGCAGCCTTCTCCAAGCAAAAAGGTCGATACGAAGCCTATTGACCATGATGGAGGATACTCCATTTTTGATATTCCTTTTTGGGATATGAAAGTAGATTTTGATGTGGATTATTTAGTTTATCATGAGTACAAGGTTCGAAACCTAGATCTTATCGCAAAGATGAGTTCTGATCGCCATCTGTATATTGACACTTTCTATATGAATGTAGGGGATGCTTCATTTGATATCAGTGGAGATTTTGATGCAAGAAACCCTGAGGATATTTACTTTTCACCTAACATTTATGTCCAAAATTTGAATATAGATCGTTTTATGATCAAGTTCGATAATTTTGGGCAGGATTATGTGGTTTCTGATAACTTACATGGAATTATCAACGGAGATATTACGGGTAAGCTGCACATTCACAAAGACTTGACCCCTATATTAGATAAGTCTGATATTGTTATTAATTTGGAAGCGATTAATGGACAGTTGGAAGATTATAAACCCTTGGAATATCTGGAAGATTTTTTCAAAGATAAAAACCTCAAAAAGGTTCGTTTTGATACGCTCCAGAATACCTTTGAACTCAAAAATAATGTACTCCAGATTCCTAACATGACGATTAATTCATCACTTGGTTTTATTGAACTTTGGGGAGAACAAAACCTTGGCGGGAAAAGGACCATGAATTTATTTATCAAAGTCCCTCTAAAGATTGTCACTAAAACAATCTTACAAAAGCTGTTCAAAGGTAAGCGAAAAGATATTGACCCAAACAAGGAGGATGCCATTGAGTACATAGACAAGGATAAAAAAATGGCTTTCGTACATATCAATTTATTAGCGGATGAAGATGATTATCAGATCAAATTACAAAGAGATAAGGACCTTATACACGAAAACCGTAAAAAACGTCTTGTTGAACGTCGTGCAAAACTAAAAGCAAAACGAGCAGCAAAGTATAAAGAACGACAAGAAAAATAGCGTTATAAAAGGGAAGCTTGACAAAACAAAAAAGCCGCTTCAACAATTTGTTGAAGCGGCTTTTAAATATATTGAATTTCCGAAGAAATTAGGTTTACATCATTCCTGGCATTCCACCTGGCATACCGCCTGGCATTCCACCTGGAGCGCCACCTTCAGAAGGAATGTCACTAACGACACACTCTGTCGTTAGAATCAAACTAGCAATAGAACCCGCATTTTCAAGTGCTACACGAGCTACTTTAGTTGGATCAATTACACCAGCTTCTTTTAGGTCTTCATATTTCTCTGTACGAGCATTGAAACCGAAAGAATCTTTTCCTTCACGTACTTTCATAACAACAACAGAACCTTCTAGACCTGCATTGTTAACGATGGTACGCAATGGTAATTCCAAAGACATACGTACGATATTTACACCAGTAGTTTCGTCGTCATTCAAACCTTCGAAACCTTCTAGGACATCAATAGCACGAACCATAGCAACACCACCACCAGCAACAATACCTTCTTCAATTGCTGCACGAGTTGCATGCAAAGAATCATCAACACGGTCTTTCTTCTCTTTCATTTCTACTTCAGTAGAAGCTCCAACATAAAGAACAGCAACACCACCTGACAATTTAGCCAAACGCTCTTGTAGTTTCTCTTTGTCATAATCAGAAGAAGTCGTTTTGATTTGGTTGGTAATCTCAGCAATACGAGATTGTACATTTTCTTCAGAACCAATACCATTTACGATAATTGTATTGTCTTTGTCAATCGTTACACGCTCACAGCTACCCAAGTGCTCTAATTCTACAGCCTCTAAGCTATGACCTGTTTCTTCTGCGATCAATGTACCACCTGTCAAGATAGCGATATCTTGAAGCATCGCTTTACGACGATCTCCAAAACCAGGCGCTTTCACAGCAGCTACTTTTAGACCCAAACGCAAACGGTTAACTACCAATGTGCTCAATGCTTGACTATCTACATCTTCTGCAATAATCAACAATGGACGACCCGATTGATGTGCTTTTTCAAGAACAGGAACGATAGATTGGATGTTAGAAATTTTCTTGTCATGAATCAAAATGTAAGGGTTTTCAAACTCTACATTCATTGCTTCAGGATTGGTTACAAAGTAAGGAGACAAATAGCCTCTATCGAACTGCATACCAATTACTTTCTCAACATAAGTCTCACGACCTTTAGCTTCTTCAACAGTAATAACACCATTAATCGTAACCGCTTCCATTGCCTCAGCAATCAACGTTCCGATTTCAGAATCACCATTTGCAGAAATAGTAGCAATTTGCTTGATTTTCTCAATATCACCACCAATAATTTCAGAGTGTTCTTTCAAATGCTCAATTACTTTGTTGACAGCTTTGTCGATACCACGTTTCAAATCCATTGGATTTGCGCCAGCAGCAACACTTTTTAGTCCAGCGTTAACAATAGCTTGTGCCAAAACAGTAGCGGTAGTTGTACCATCTCCTGCCAAGTCAGCAGTTTTAGCAGCAACTTCTTTCACCATTTGAGCACCCATGTTAGCGATAGGATCTTCCAATTCGATTTCTCTAGCAACAGAAACACCATCTTTAGTGATGTGTGGTGCGCCAAAGCTTTTTTGAAGAACAACGTTACGACCTTTAGGTCCTAAAGTTACTTTTACTGCATCTGCAAGGGCATTTACCCCTTCTTGTAATTTGTTGCGAGCATCTGTGCTGAAGCTAATATTTTTAGCCATTTTATAGGAAGTTTTTTATTTAGTAATAATACTACGTAATTTTTGCTTGACAATCAAGCCTCTATCTAAATCGAATAGATTGTTCTTTGTTATTAGTATTAATAATTGTGACAATCAATTTAGCATGAAATTATTACGAAGCAATAAATAATTTAATATTAAAGGATTCCCCACGTATAAAGTAGGGACAGATCAAAAGAAATTAATCTAGAATCAAAAGAATGTCGTCTTCTTTCATAATCAAGAAATCATCTCCATTGTGAGCAACCTCTTGACCAGCATATTTGCCATAAAGAACCGTATCATCTACCTTTACAGTCATTGCATGGTCTTTTTTACCAGGGCCAACAGCGACAACAGTTCCACGTTGTGGCTTTTCTTTAGCAGTATCTGGTATAATGATACCACCTTTAGTTGTTTCTTCTGCTGCTGCAGGCTTTACCAAGACTCTATCATTAATTGGTCTCATATTATGTGTTTTGTTTTAGATTAAAAAATTATCGTTTTTTTGGTGCAAATCACCTAAAAACTAAAGTTCTACAAACACTATAAACACGTCTTATGCCAAGTCTTTTTTTGTGTCGTTCTGTCATACTTTCGGGGCTACTACTTGTCGACTGGTGTTATTTTGGCAGTAAGCACCTTCTTTTTTTTTATAATAATGGAACAAATTGTCATTAAAAGAGTATAAGATGATGTTTCCATTTTTAAAAAGTTTGGTTCTTTTGCAAATCGTGTGGAGTTTAAAACATAGGCTATCTTTTAACAGCTATGAATTGGGATATAAGTTTTAAGTAGAAAGTCGTAAGTCATTTATTATCAAAAGAAAATAGACGACTTACTACTTAAAACTTACGAACCATACTGTCTAATAGAAAAGTGGTTTAACTTATTACCACACGATTTGTCAAAGAACGAAAAGTTTTTGTCCTCTGTACAAAAAAATACCACCCAATTAAAACTAAAAAAGAATCGTTTTGACCGAAGAATTTAAACAAGAGAAAGCAAGTTTATTTGCCCTAATTCAATCTGGCGATGAAAACAATGTCGATATTGCCATTCAAATTATGAAAGGCGATCAGCCTTTGCACGATGCTTTTGTTCAAGAAGCCTACTTGATTATAGAAAGATCCTGGCGCTCGACAACTGTAAAAGCCGTTTTGAGAGCCGCAATGGATACCCCTGCCGCAAAAGAGGTGCTAAAAAAACGCTATGCTTCTTTATTAAGCCTAATAAGTAGACGGTATTATAAGAATGAATTAGCAAGCTTAGAATCTGTCTTAGCGGCCTTTAAAAGTTCTAACTTATATAAATATCATGACTGGGAACCAAGGGCAGTAGATATTCAAATTATGGCAACCATTCCTGTAAAAGCACTTAGTCTGGAGGGATGTGGCTTGATAGAATTACCGAAATGGACAGGCTATTTATTGCAATTGGAAACCATCAACCTAAATAAAAATGTCTTAAAAGTATTGCCCGATACGATTTGCAATCTAACAAAATTAGAGGAACTAGATTTACAAGAAAACAAGCTAGAAAAACTACCTGAAAATATTGGTGCCTTAAAGGCATTAAAAACGCTTGAATTGCGTAAAAATAACTTTCAAAGCTTGCCTGATTCTATTGGTGAATTGCAGAATTTAGAGGAATTAAGCTTGGAATACAATCAATTAGAATCCATTCCAATTTCGATTGGCAACATCAAAGGCTTGGTCAAATTAGATATTTCTGATAATAACTTGACGCAATTGCCCGAAGAAATTGGCGCCTTCTCTAATTTAACCGAATTAGACGCTAGAAACAACCAATTACAACGTTTGCCTTCCAATTTACAAAAGCTGACAAAACTTGAAGTATTGTGGTTGTCCAACAATCAATTAACCGATTTGCCCGACTGGGTCAGCCAATTAAAAAAGCTAAAAAAACTCCATTTATCAAACAACCAATTGCAGTATTTACCTAGCGTAATTACCAACTTATCCAATCTACAACGCTTGTATTTGCACAACAACCAACTCACCACTTTACCCGAAAATATTGGGCAATTATCAAAGCTAAACTATATAGATTTAGATGAAAACAACATTCAGCATTTGCCAGAATCGGTCGGCGATTTAGTGGCTTTGCGAGAAATACGCTTGTTTAACAGCCCAATTGAAAAATTACCAGCTCGACTAATAGAATTGCCCGAATTTAAAGAAATTGGCTTAGGAGAAACGCCTATTGGTCGCCAATATGGCATTGAAGTGGTTCGTGGCAGGAGGGAGGTCTTGACTTTGTTGCGTCAAGTGTCGGTGGTGTTGTAGGGGAGGAGAGTACGCTAACGAATTGAAATAAATAATTTATAAATAATACACTGTCTTTTCCTAAAAAAGGAATGGTGCTGAAAATCTTATTCTCAGCACCATTTTTTTATTTTTACACGTTCCTTAGTACAGTGTAACATAAGTTTTGACTTTTATTACAGAGGATTTTTGATGAAATTCGAGGACTCCCGCAGTTTGATAGCCTTAGCTATCAGAACGAGGACAGGACGAAGAAGTTCGCAAAAAGGCTCGCTTAATAAATGTTG
>CALDEP010000444.1 GCA_937942475.1 uncultured Aureispira sp. | reverse complement strand
AATGTTTTTTATGTTTTTTGGTAAAAAACTAAAAATCCCACGAAGTATTACAATAAATAAAGCCAAAAACTAACCAATAAATTAGAATACATCATGCAAAAAATAGCATTATTAATCATCGCTACTTTGTTATTTAATATAGCATCAAGTTATGCAGGAGGGTTTATTATCGTTATGCCAGACAAACATGGCAATCCCAATTCTGCTGTCCCTGGGCAGCCCAACCCTGCCCTATTCCCCTTAGAATCTAGATCTACGCAAGTAAACACCTCGATCAATGGTCTAACGGCAACTACAACAATCAAACAAGTTTTCTTTAATCCTACCAACCGTCAATTAGAAGGCTATTTTCTATTTCCTGTTCCCAAAGATGTTGTTATTTCTAAGTTTACTATGGATATTAATGGCGTTAAACACGAAGCAGAATTGTTGGATGCAACCAAAGCAAGAAAAATTTATGAAGAAATTGTTCGTCGCTCCAAAGATCCAGCCTTATTAGAATACTATGGAAAAGGAATGTTCAGGGTTCGTATTTTTCCTATTCTAGCACAAAAAGAACAAAAAATAGAACTGACTTATACCGAAACGCTCTCCAAAAACAATGGTACTATAGAGTATAGTTTCCCAATGAATACTGAAAAATATTCTGCAAAGCCAATCAAACAAGTTAGTTTCAAAATTGACATTGATGGCAAGGAGAAACTTAAAACGGTTTATTGCCCAACTCACAAAGTAGAAATCATTCGCAAAGGAGAACAAAAAGCAACCGTTGGTTTTGAGGCTAGTAATGTGAAATCTGATCGTGATTTTAAGTTGTATTTTAACTTAGATAATAGCAAATTGGGTCTTTCTTTACTCAATTATAAAAGCCCTAAAGAGGATGGCTACTTTTTTATCAATCTTAGCCCTGGTTTTGGAAACGAGGAAGATGTGGTTGCCAAAGATATTGTTTTTGTCATGGACAAATCGGGTTCTATGGCTGGCGATAAATTAGACCAAGCAAAAAAAGCTTTGCGTTTTTGTGTTGAAAATTTAAATAAAAACGACCGTTTTGAAATTATTCCCTTCTCAACAGAAGCAAGTTCTTTGTTCGGAAAAGTAGAAGATTTTAATCCCGCGAACAAGCAAAAAGCCATTGATTTTATAGAAGACATCAACCCTATTGGGGGAACTAACATTGAAGAAGCTTTAGATCTAGCCCTTTCAGCACAACAAACTGATCGCAAACGACCTTTCTTTGTCATCTTTATGACCGATGGAAAACCAACGATTGGAGAAACAGAAGAAGACCCTTTACTAAAAAAAGTAGCTGCCATTAACAAAGAAAATGTACGCATTTTTACTTTTGGAATTGGAACGAACTTAAACACCCATTTATTAGATAAAATTACAGAAAGCACCAATGCTTATCGAACTTATGTTTTGCCAGATGAAGATATTGAATTGAAAGTATCGGATTTTTACAGCAAGGCTTCTTCCCCTGTCTTAACAGATATAAAAGTAGAATTTGATAAAAATGTGCGTGTTTCTGATGTCTATGACAAAAAATTGCCCGACTTATTCAAAGGTGGTTCTATTAGTTTAATGGGACGTTACAAAGGTTCTGGAAAATCAACCATTACCGTAAGTGGCAATATCAATGGTGTTCGCAAAAGTTTTCAGTATGCGGTGAATTTATCGAATGAAAATACTGAATTAGATTTCATTCCTAACCTTTGGGCTTCTAGAGCAGTGGGGTATTTATTGGATCAAATTCGCTTACATGGAGAAAGTGAAGAATTAGTGACAGAGGTCACTCGTTTAGCAAAAAAACATGGCATTATCACCCCCTATACTTCTTACTTAATCTTAGAAGATGAAGCAATTTCTGCAAGAGACAGAACGATAGATCAAAATAATCTAATATTAAGACCTCGTGCCTTAAATGCGCCACAATTGTCTGATGACATTGACTTTGAAGAGGAAATAGAAACTATTTCAGGGCTTAATCACGGCGCCAAAAAGAAAGATGGAAAATCGTCTATTCGTACTAGTAAGGAAAGCCAAGCCATGAACAATGCTTCTAATATGGTAGACGCAAAACAAGGTGAGGCACGTTTGGCTTACAAAGATAATTTGGGTAATAACCGCAACTTATCTGATGGCATTGTCAACATACAAGGACGTGCTATGTACAACAATAATAATGAATGGTTGGATGCTAATATCTCGCTTAATCAAGACAAAAACATTAAGACCAACCGAGTAAAATTCAACTCTGAAGCTTACTACAAATTAATGGAAAATCAAGAGGCGGTTGCCTTTTTAGCTTTGGGTAAGAATGTGCGTTTTATGATGAACAATGAAGTTTATGAGGTTCATGAATAATAATCACTTGCTCTGCCTCGTGGTGGAGGCAGATTAAATGGTGTGTGACCAAAGTGGCGTGGTGGCTGCTTTGGTCCTTTTTTTAATAACAAGAGCGCAATTATCATAGTGATAATTGCGCTCTTGTTTATACAAGTCAACTTAAAAACCTACTGAATATCTTCTATTTTTCGGATAAACATTGGACCTGAATTTAAAAACATCCCATTCTTATCTACACGGTTAATAATTGGAGCAAAACCAACATAACGAATATTCAAAGATTGCGTCTTATCATTCCATACCCAATCTTGAATTAAACGTAAACTTTTAATAGATTTGTCATTCATTTTGTTTACTACAATATCTATTTTTTCTTTAAACGTTACAGGGTCAAATGTTATTATGGTATCAATAGAACCTCCAATATTCCTTATCTCTTCACTTGAAAGGTATTCTGTCCCATCTGCATTAAACGTATGGGCTATTTTTATTTTTTCAGAATTCTCTCCAAAATCTGCCATCATAGTTCCTACCACCTTCGCAATGTCTTGTTCCTCTTTTATTACCTTAACCGTAGACAATTTAAAGTCTCTATACACTCGTTTTGCCCAAGTAATATCTAAAGAAGCAAGATCTGGAACTGTATTTAGAGCCGTCACTTTCATCCAAAAAATAGGTTTTAAACTTGCTCGACTTGGCGTTTCTGTTTCATAATCATAAAGTAGTGGCGCAATCGCTAAAGCGACGGATTTAAAAGCCATTGCTTTTTTGCTGTAATAGATAACTTGGCGTACTCTAAATCCTTTTATATCTTCAATATTCAATTCATTTACAACTACTTGTACTACTTCTTTCATTGTGGTTGGATCAAAGGTTATAATCGTATCTACTCGACCAATATCATGCTCCACTTCTTTTTGAGTACAAACATTTTCTAAAGTAGATTCTTTGTACAGTTTTATATCTTGGCGACTCTTCAGCACCTTATCAAACAAGTTGTGGTCGTCGTTATGAGAAGTATTAAAATCCCTTACCTGATATTTTAATATTTTAGAACTGTTACGCCCCGTAAAGCCCAAAGCTTCCATTAAGAGCCTTTCTTTAGCCTCTCTGTCATAACTCCAGCGGCTATAATTCAAAGCACAATCTACTTCCACTTCGCCCATCCAAAGTATATCTGGATTTTTTTCAAGTTCGGCTAAGGTAGGTACAGAAGCGCTTGGCACTATAGTAGTTACTTCAGCACTTGTGGTATCATTATTAGTCTCTGTCTTCGTTGTGTCCTTTGTTGTACAACTTGCGCTTAGAAAAACAGACAAAGTCATTGCCTGTATGATATTGATCATTTTCATAATTGAGGTTGGTTGTATAGAGTTTATCAATCTATTGATTCCTCTATGGTTCTTATTAAGTGTTCTATTCTTATTAAACTTATTACCATAATACAACTGTTAATAAAAGGTTACAGAAATGACTAAAATAAGATTTACCTCTACTATTTTTAGAAAAAATACGCCTTGGGGAACTTTTTAAGAACCACTATAGTTTAAGGACATATCAATACTAACCAAGTGTATTTTTTTTATAAAATCACTACAACTATTTTTTTGTCGTTATGAAAGTCTAAAGACCTCTCTCATATACTCTTATACCTTCTTACAAATCTGAGGATTTGTCTGTTATGAATGCTCATTCATAAGGGAGGTAATTTGATCACGCAAAAGAATAAAAAATGATAGCAGCAGATTTAGATTTTGATAGAGTGAAAGCTCTATTACGCAGCCCCCTTGAACAAAATCAACGAGTAGGTTTAGCCTTATTAAATAGTATTGGAATACCAAAAGATGTAGAATTAGCAGAATTAATGACCAACAGCAATGATAAATTATTGTGGTGTCTTGAATTTGATTTAGCAGAAAAAGTATCCATCATAAAACTACAACAGGGCTTTAGCTTCAGAAGTATCTCCTTGGCTTCCTTTCCGAATATAGAGAAATTATACCTCAACAAACAAAACTGGAATCGAGGACAAATACCTTTTCACTCCTTACCAAAAATCAAAACATTAAGCCTTACAGGGCATCGACTGAATAAATTTCCGAAAAATATTAGTTTATTAAAACAGCTAGACACGCTTTATTTAGGTTCTAATTCTTTTATAAAAATTCCCTGGCAAATTGGTATTATTTCTACTTTAAGGGTTTTAATTCTATCTAAAAATAGGCTAAAAGGTATTCCTGTACAACTTTGTCAATTAAATAAGTTGAACAACTTAAACCTTAGTCACAATCATTTGACAACGATTCCTAGAGATATTGGCTTATTAAAAAACTTAGAAATATTAAACCTAGCTTCTAACAAATTAACCGATCTTCCTACAAATATTGGCGAACTTCGACAGTTAAAATTATTGAATCTAAATTGTAATCAATTAAAATCCTTGCCCAACGCCATTCGGAATTTAACACAACTAGAAAAACTAAACTTAAAGGGAAATCCTATTGCCAAAAATAAAGGGTTTATAAATCGGCTTCAATCTTGGCTTCCAACTACAGAGATACAATTCAATAAAAAATAGCGATTTATACAGCACAAAACACTTTATAAAAATAAAAATTTAAAAAAAACAAAATTTCTGTGAACAATTTGAACGCTTTGCTGTTTAAGAGGTCATACAATCATTTTGAAGAAGGCCTAAAAGCCTTCTTTTTTTATGCCCCTATACTAAGTCTCCTAGTCCTTCTTCTCAAAAAAACCTCCAATAGTTCTTACAAAAAAAAAACGCAGCACTCAATAAAGAGTACTGCGTCAAGTAATTACAGGTTGTTATATACTTATCATTAGAAATTTTAAATCTCTAATTCTATTTCTTATACGTTGTAATTAATTTTGAGCTTTGAATTTTTTCAAAGCTTCGTTCAAGCGAGGAACAACCTCAAACAAGTCACCAACAACACCATAATCAGCCGCTTTAAAGAAAGGAGCTTCAGGATCTTTGTTGATCACAACGATTACTTTCGATTGGTTAACACCCGCTAAATGTTGGATCGCACCAGAAATACCAATAGCAATGTACAAAGTTGGACGAATCGCAACCCCTGTTTGACCAACATGCTCATGGTGAGGACGCCAATCTACATCTGCAACTGGACGAGAACAAGCTGTTGTTGCTCCTAAGATCGTAGCCATTTCTTCTACAATACCCCAGTTTTCAGGACCTTTCATACCACGACCAGCAGAAACTACTAATTCAGCCTCAGGCAATGGAACGATACCATCTACAGTAGCTTTACCTGTTACACGGATACGTGCCGCAGGTGCTTCAACTGCCAATGTTTCAACAGTCGCATCGCTACCACTTGCAGTAGGACGGAATGTATTTGGAGCAATTGTTACTACTTTGTTCGCAGATTGAACTTCATAGGTAGCAAAACCTTTACCAGAGAAAACACCTTTCTGAACAGAAAAGGTTCCTGAAGTAGGCGCTGTGATAACAGAAGATACCATACCAGCATCCATACGCACTGCTACACGACCAGCCAAAGATTTTCCAGAAGAAGAATGTGAAAAGACAACACAATCAGCGCCTAATTTAGCAGCAGCATTACTAATAATAGCTGCATATACTTGAGAATCGAAATCATCAGAAGCGGCAACATTATATACTTTTGAAGCACCATATTGACCCAATGATTCTGCGCCTGTAGCAGTTCCAATCGTCAAAGCGATACATTCAGTACCCAATGCTTGAGCCGCTAAATTGCCATACGTTACTGCTTCTAAAGCAGATTTTTTTATAGAGCCAGTTAAGCTCTCTGCAAATACTAAAACAGCCATATATTAAATTACTTTTGCTTCGTTATGTAATAGATTCACTAACTCGTCCATGTTTGCTGGATCAATTAGTTTCACCCCAGTTTTTGCTGCTGGGTAGTCATATTTTACTACAGTTGCCAAATCAGCAGCTTCTACTGCTGGGATTACTGTAATTGGCTTACGCTTAGCCATCATAATTCCACGCATATTTGGAATGCGTTGTTCAGCCATACCTTTAGCACAACTTAATACAAAAGGTGCATCTACTTCTAGTGTTTCTTCTCCACCTTCGATATCACGGTTGATCGTTGCAGTAGTTCCTGCAACAGTCATTTTTGTACCATAAGAAATGAACGGCATGTCCAATAACTCAGCTACCATAGCACCTACTTCAGAACCATTGTAATCAATAGTTTCTTTTCCTAAAAGCACCATATCAAATCCTTCTGCTTTAGCATAAGCAGCAATTTGTTTTGCTGTAAATAAAGCGCTACTAGCGTCTGCATCTACACGTACAGCACTATCTGCACCAATAGCTAATCCTTTACGGATAACGGTTTCATTCGTTTTTGGTCCTACGTGAAACAAGGTCACAGAACCGCCTAATTGCTCTTTTAACTCTAAAGCACGTACCAAAGCATACCACTCATCGTATGGGTTCATTATAAACTGAACACCATTTGTATCAAATTCTGTATCTCCATTGGTGAACTTGATCTTAGTAGTTGTATCTGGCGTCTGGCTTACACAAACTAATAATTTCATAAAATTGTATTTATATTTTTAAAACTTTCAATATTTTTTGAAACAACGCCAAATATAGACAAGTCTAAGTGATTTTTATAATGAAATTGCACTTTATTTTAACAATTTGACCTTCGTACCCAAAACTTAACACAAAAACAAGTTTTTAGAGCTTACTTTTGTTGGACTTTATCTTTGTATAACAGGCAACATAATCTAAAATAGATGTAAGATCTTATATAACTCATTTACGCAAGAACATTTTAGGTAGTATTGAACTTGCTTTTACTTAAAAAATATTGTTTTAATGCGGAATGCTTAATTTTGAATGTTTAATGCCTTTTGGTTAAAAATAGGACATTCAAAATTAAGCATTCAAAATTCAGAATTAAACTATATTTATTGAGCCGTTTACTAGTTTTGAGCAGCCTAATTATTTTTAGTTAGCTTTGCTCATGAGCGCTGCGCTTTAAGTTCTGCGTAACATTAGTTATATAAAACAGCTTAATTCTTTTTGATATAAAAAAAATAGTATAACTTAATTTTAATAAGATTAGGGGATAACTATTACATCCATTAAAACTCAAAGCATCATGGGAGATCCAATCAAAAAGCTCAAAAAGGACCAACAAAAGCTTGATAAAGCCAAAGAAAACATTCAATTGCTTGAAGAAGAATACCTACGTAATAAGGACTTATACCAACAGGATGGCTTTATTGATAAGAAGGAACAAAAAAGCTTAGATAAGTTAGAACAAAAAATAGTAGCTACTAAAAAAGCGATTACAAAAAGAAGTAAAAAAATTGAACTCAAGCTAGAAGAACTAAATCAGTTTCTAGCAAATACAACAAGGGTAAAAGGTTATAAGGGAGAAAGTGCATTTACAATTAAAGACGAAAATGGTCTGGCTAAAAAATTTCCAGATAAAAACAACCTATCTATTAGTGAAAATATGGAAGTGGTCGTTTTGAAGAATCTTTCAAAAGATTTAAGCCTTAAAGAAATTATTTTTTGGGAGGATGAGAAATACTATCGTGGGTATTTAGAACTAGGAGCTTTGACAGAAGTTAACAAGGATAAAAAAGTTAGTAATGAAAATGTCCTGAAAGCATTTTTGAACGATGTTCAACATACTTTATTCAGAGTCGATAAACGGCTACAACTCAAGCAAGCCAGAGAAGTAGATTATATGGTTAATTGGTACAATGAAGAACAGAAGCATGCGAGAATGACTGAACAAGTCGCTCAAAAAAACATAGCTAAGGTTGAAGCAGCTTTTAAGGTCTCTACAGGAGAATTTGTAAAAATGAAGAAAGAGATTGAAGGGGATATAAAATTGATTGAACGTAAAGAAATACGCCTGGATAATAAAATTTTGAAGAAAATTCAGTCCATACAATATAAGTTATTAAAGTTGCAAGAAAAAGATGTTGCTAAAGTCATCTTGAAGACAGAAAAAAGCATTACAGATGCTTATAATCCAAAACAAAAGGGCGGACAAACATTAAAAGAGGCACTTACTGTAATTCCACTAACTAGTAGATGGTTTAATGCTTCAGAATCTTCTGCTTTTTTGAAAGAAACCTTCAATACTTATTTAAACTCAGGTGTAATATTATGGGATGGCGATTCTGGGGAAGTGCTAGCAAAGGGTTCTAAAACCGCACAGGATGTAATTGCAGCTATTCAAGTGCTAAAAGACAATTTGGATAAAATTAGAAAAGGAAGCGAAAAAGAGTGGTTAAAGTCTATTTCTATTTCTAAACTCAAACAATCTATAGGTCTAGTTCTCTTACAAGATAATGGTATAAATTATGATTTAAGTGACCTATTTGCATCCAGTATTTCTACCTTACAACAGTTTGCAACCTTAAAGATAATCCCCATCCAAACGATCATTACCCATGAAATAAATATCACGAATGCTAACGTCACGCCTAGTGATACTCATATAGATGCTTACGATGCAAAACAAGCACACCAGGACGTTTCTGATCAAGTTGGTACGGATTTAGATAAAATACAAAGTACAGACCCTGAAAAAATTGATGACTTATATCAATCAGAGAGTTATTTAGAACTTTTAAATGTCAAATATGTCTTGGAAGAAATTAAAGCTTTACAGTAATTTCCTATTGGTATTCCCCTTGTTTTTCATGTATTCAAATCCTACTTTAGGACAAGAATTAGATACTATTTTTATTGATCTAGCGAATCTTTCAGAGCAAGATACCATTTTCAACATTCATTATAACATACCTAAATCTAAATGTAAAAAAGGTACTTTACACATTCCTATCCAATTAGAAAATCATGATACATCAATGGTTTTCCTTGTTCATAGGTTTAAAGGAAATGGCTATGTTAAAAGAAAAAATCTAGCGCCAACACTTATTAATCCTAAGGATAAAACTTTTCATGAAAACTGGGTTTTACGTGAACTGCTTTTTAGTGATAATTGCAGTAAAAATCGTCCTATTCAATCACTATCTATCGAATATCATAATGCTTTTTACGATAGTGAAAAGGAATCTAAGACTGATCTAAAAAGTATACAGATAACTTATCATTATGTAGATTAAAGAATTCGTAATCAAAAAACATTATTATGATAAAACCACTTTTGATCTTATGTTCTGTTTTTTTTGTAATAAGCCTACAAAGTTGTTCTGAACCAATTGGTTGTATTGATCCTAGAGCGATCAACTATGATCCTTCTGCGGAGCTAGCTAGTAACGATTGCCTTTACCCAAGACTTGCCCTTGAATTTGATTTCAAATTAGGCAACCAAGCCTTTGAAATTAATCGAATTTATAACATAAATGGCTACAACACCGCCTTCAAAGAGTTTCAATTTTATATATCCAGCGTTCAACTGACTCGTTCAGATCAAACTACTGTTGATTTTGAAGCCCTGTATCCTTTAATGAATACCGCAAATCCTAGTTTTTCTTTGGGAGATGCTTATTTGGAAACTTATGAACAAATTCAGTTCAATGTTGGGGTACCTGCGGCTACCAACGCCCTGATTGCTGCCTATATAAATGACTCGAATCATCCACTTTATTTACAATCGCCAGATACCATGCATTTTAATCTTAACGACGGTTATATTTTTCTAAAAATGGTCGGCAAAGTAGATCGAAATGGCGATGGTATTCCGAATGAAAACGAAGCCTTTGATTTTAGGATTGGTAGTAATCTATTGTTGCAAAGCATTGATTTGGCAATTAATAAAACGCTAAGCCAAGCAGCCGAAAGCATTCTATTAAATATTGACATTGAAGCCTTGTTAAATAATGTTGATTTACAAACAGAGCGAAAAACATGGACTTTTGACAACCCTCCTTTGGCAAATAAAATAGCGAATAATATTCCAACTGCTATCCAAATTCCTTAATTTCTCTCCTCTATACACTACTACTATGTCTACCGATTTACACATTCGTTCGATTACAGCATTCCAACAATTATCAGACGCTGACTTAGCCCAAGTCAAAAGTATTCGATTCAATATGTATAAAGAAAAGCACCTTGCAATTCCTGATAGAGTTTATGCTTGTAATAACCTTCGTTCTTTGCATTTAGATCGAAATCAAAGTGCTGCTATTTCTCCTAAAATTGCACAACTCCAAGCCTTAGAAGTACTTGAAATTATTCAATGCCCTATCACTGACCTTCCAAAAGAGTTGAGTAAACTTTCAAAATTAACCATTCTAAAATGTGAAGAAACAGGTTTAAAAACCATTCCTGCTTGTGTTTTTGATTGTGTTCATTTGACCGAACTGTCTTTCACAAGAAGCTTAATCAAAAGTATTCCCAAAGAAATTAAACAACTTCAAAAGCTCAAAAAATTCTCTGCCCATCATTCCAAATTAGAAGTGCTCCCAAAAGAATTAACAGCATTATCAAACTTAGAAGAATTAACCTTGTACGCCATTCCTATTCAAAGCTTGCCAGAGTGGGTTGGACAACTGAAAAACATCAAATTATTTGGCGTTCCTAAGACTCATTATAGCCAAATTCCTTATTTTTTATTTCAACTCAAAAAACTGGTCTACTATTGTATTCCTTCGTTTACAGTAGATGGAGTTGATGAATCTATTACCAAACAACTGCAAGAATACCTCAAACGCCATACCTCTGTTTCAGCTGCGCAAGCTTATGCTCAATTGATGTTATCACCCAATTTAGAAAGCTCAAACATTCCGCTAAAACACTTTGTAGAAGTGACGAATATTGACGATAAAACGGTCGTGGAAAAAGTCCTGTATTATCTAAAAAAACAGAACACCAACACACTCGATAGCCACCCCTTTCAAGAAGGGTCAGAATTAGCCATTTTAGGTAAATTTGATGGCTTAGGCTTGGATTACATCAAAGAGTTATTCAAAAACAAAGGGATTTCAATTACCAATAAAGCTAATAAAACAAGCACTCATTTAGTTTTGTGTTATGAGAATAAACGAAAATTTGACCCTGCTAAATTCCCCAATATAGTCTTGTTGAGCAATGAAGAATTGGTACACTGGGCAAAGGTGCATGAAGGCGCTGGTTATTTGGAAAATGAAGGACAGCAGGAAGGTGCCACTATGCAAGAAAGCATAGTAGATCTTTTATTAAGTCGTTCGACTGAAAACATTGAAATTGCATTAGAAATGCTAAAATCTGGTGGGGTATCTAAATCTATGATTTGTCCGCTTTTAATTGCTTATTCTGATACAGATAACTACACGATGGATGGCAAAACTACTCGTGACAACCTACGAAAGACCTTATACAGTTCTTCTGCTTTGTCTGAAAAAACCAAAAAGCAAATTCGAGGCGATTTATCCAAAGGGGGCTTTTCTTTTACCCCTTATCGAAGTCCAACAGAACGAGCATACAAAAATCGTTTGGAACGAAAGGGCAACAAAGAATTTGACATGACTCGAATGGCAAAGCATTACTTCAAAACTATAAAACGAGCTTATGTCTATCTATTAGAAAGCGATCATGTTTTGGAAGCAGACAAGCAGACCTTTGTTCAAGAAAATTTCATAAAAGACAAGACGCTAAACCTTTCTGGATTAGATCAACTCAATAAATTTCCGCCCATTCTAGCACAATTTGATACCATAGAATACATCAAGCTAGAAAACTGCGCCTTTACTACCTTTCCATCCTTGATAAGAGATGGCGCATTCCCTAAGCTAAAGCAAATTGATTTGCGCAACAATCCAATTCAAAAATTATCCAAAACTGTCTTAAAAAAGCTTTCTAATTGTGAGATTTTAATTACGACCTAAACCCTAGACTTCGCTGACAGCAGACTTCCCACCCAGCTTATTTCTGTTTAGCTTGAATGTATTCCTCTACCAAATCTTGCAAAACATCCAAAGGAACCTTCCCATTTGTCAACACGATTTCGTGAAATGTCCGAAGGTCAAATTCGTTCCCTAATTCTAATTCAGCTCGTTTTCTCAACTCTAAAATCGTAATCATACCAATTTTATGCACAGTCGCCTCAGCAGGTAAAACAACCTGTCGTTTTACCATCCTTAGGCATTCTGTTTCTTGGCTAGGTGTATTTTTTTTATAATAATCTATTGCTTCTTGTTTTGTCCATTGTTTCTGATGAATCCCAACATCAACGACCAACTGGCAAGCACTCCACAATTCGACTCTTAAACGCCCAAAATCCGAATAAACATCTTGATAAGCCCCCATTTCTTTGGCTAAGGAGGCTGCATACATCGTCCAACCTTCGGTATAAGCTGGATAGGCATTTTCTAGGCGACGAAACTTTGGAAGATCCACCAAAGAAGCTTCCATTTCTGCTTGCAAATGATGCCCTGGCAAAACTTCTTTATACTCCATGACATCCATCATATATTTAGGCATTTTTTTCATATTATCCATATTCAGATAATAAATACCTGGTGTATCATAACCAAAAACAGATGTTCTGTAAAGTGTTTCCAACATGGATTTGACTCTAAAGGGCTCCAAAGCTTTTACGGTAATTTTTTTATTATTTTTTGTAATAAAAAAGTCACCTAACTTTGTTTGCATCGAATCCAAGGTCGCTTCTACCCTATTGATATAGGCTTGTTTTCCTTTGCTCGTATTGGGATAATAAAACGAGCCATCTTGCTGCAAAAACTTAAAAAAGTCTTGCAAACTGCCTTCATAGTTTAGTTTTTTGATAATCACTCTCATTTCCTCTTGGAGGCGAGCGACCTCTTCCATGCCCAAATTATAAATTTCATCTGCGGTCAAAGAAGTCGTGGTTTGTTCCTTTAATTTAAAGGCATAAAAATCGGCTCCAGCTTCCCACCTCCAAAGCCCAATTTCATTCGTTGCTTCTTTTTCTAAGTCTAGTAAATAGTTGTATAGTTTTTGATAAGAAGGGACAAAGACGCTATCAAATGCCTGTACCAAGCGTTTTTTTAGCATTGCTTTGGTTTCTTTTTCTATTGCTAATTTTTCTATTTTTTCATTAAAATTAAGTAGCAACAAATTGGGTTGTTCTATCGGGTTTTCCATTACTCTATTAATAGAATTAAGAACATCAGGAAATAAAAACTTATGCAAAACAAACTTCTTTTCTGAACGGGTTTCCAACTGTGCAATCAATTGATCGATTTTATCATCCACCTTTTGAACCCTACTGATATAAGCTTCTGCATCTCTAAGTTCCTCTATTGCATGCCGATTGATTAATACAGATACAATTTTCAAATGCCCCCCATTGATAGCATTGATTGGATAATTATGATACCGATAGTCATAAGCCTCCAATTCTAATTTCAATTTACTTTTCAGTAATCTAGCACTCAAACTGGTAGGCGCATCCAAACAGACAGCCAACAGAATGGAATCTTCCAAATAGCGTAACATTGCCTGATTCCAACCCGCTTCATTTCTAAAATAGCCTTCTGTTAGTGAAGTCCATTTATCCTGCTGTTCTTTCCTGCCTAATTTACTTTGCCATTCTGGATCTCGAAGCACTTGCTCTTCAAAATAACGCTCAAAAAACAGCTTTGCTTTAGCCGTTCCTGCTGTTATTTCAGTTTCTGTACAGTCTTTATTTAGTTTAAATGGAGCTGGCAGTTGTTCCTTAAAAACATACAGGTAACTCACATAAAGCAATACCGCCAACAATACGCTTAGAACAAACTTTACTTTTATATTAAAATATCCTTCCATTTTTATACTGATTGCCTCATTAGACTTAATTAAAGTGCATTTGGGGGAATTTCTCTGCCTTTATAAAGGCAAGGATAATTAAAATAGGGCTCCTATAAATCTTTATTGGGAATAAATGCGTCATCCTCTTACAAAATTAATAAATAATGCTAATTTTGCCCTAATATGAATATACTAACTGAAACGAAACATTTATTACTAAAAGAAATACGCCTAGAATTTCGCCAAAAATACGCCCTTAGTGGTGTTTTATTGTACGTTATTTCTACCGTTTTTGTGGTGTACATCACACTAGGACAAGAAGTAGGCGGAGCCGTTTGGGCAGCCTTATTCTGGATTATTGTCCTCTTTGCTTCTGTTAACGCTATTGCCAAAAGCTTTGTTCAAGAAAGTCCTCGTCGGCAACTTTATTATTACTCTTTAGCGAATCCAGCTTCTGTCATTTTAGCCAAAATGATTTACAATGGCTTGTTACTTTTAGCCATTTCATTTTTAGCCTTCTTTGTTTTTTCAATTGTCGTTGGCAATCCTGTTAAACATCCTTGGCTCTTTTATCAAATACTTGCCTTAGGGGCTTTGGGCTTTTCGATTACCTTTACCTTTATTTCAGCCATTTCAGCCAAAGCCAATCAAAGTGCTACTCTAATGGCTGTTTTAAGTTTTCCTGTTATCATTCCTATGTTAATGACTTTGATGCGCTTGACTAAAATTGCGGTAGGTTTGATGACCGATTCGGCTTATTATAAAGATATGCTTATCTTGCTCTGTATTGATGTTATTTTAGGGTCTTTGGCATTCATTTTGTTCCCTTATTTGTGGCGAGATTAGGATGAAAAATACGGCATTAGACACAAATACAAACTTGGGAATAAAACCACCTCATTTATAAAACAATAACAATTATGAAAAACTTAGCACCACTATTATTTATACTTAGTCTATTCTTTACCGCCTGCTCTATTGACCAAGTTGTGGTCAATGAATTAGAAGGCACTTGGTCAACAAGCACTGCGACACGAAATGGTAATGGTTTCGCTGTAACGGGAGATACTTGGGTGTTTAACTCTTGTACTGATGTCACGCAAGGCGATTGCACAGGAACCTATACTACACCTAGTTTTATTGGACCACTCAGTAGTAGTTTTGAATACATTATTTATGATGCTGGAACAAAACTTTCTATAGATTTTAACTCCTCCTCCACTTTTCCAGATGTAACAGATGCTAATATTGAGGAACTGACTACAACTACCCTTACCGTCAACTATACTAGAGATGGCGATTATTACGAACAAGTACTAGAAAGACAATAAACTTGATCCAATAAGCAAGCTTTTTATCAAAAATATAACGTATAAAAACATCAAAGACTATCCTAAAAAGATAGTCTTTTTGTTTGTCCTATTACTAGTAATAATCCATAATTTCAGCATCTCTAATAAAAAAAGATTATATTAGACTCTAAATCCTTTAAAATGACTCTTTTATCCTAAAAAAACACCATGCAAAAAATAGTTAATTGGGGAGTTTTATCCTTATTATTATTATTAACAGCTTGCACAACTACCTCCAATCCTATAGACATTTCTATTTCGGAAACGAATATGGAAAAAACTGGATTGGCAGCCAATATTATTACGATGAATTTCAGCGTAACGAATAGAAATTCTCAAGCAGCAACCATTCACTGGGATCGAGTAGAGCACCTATCTGTTTCAGGCTGGGCGTACGAGCTAAATGGCAATACATCAAATAGTGGCGTCTTAAATATTCCTGCCAATTCCTCTGTCAATATTATTGTATCTATGATAGCAAATGGAAATGTAGGTGTTGGTAGTGGTACCATCGAATTTTATGATCCTGCTCATCAACAGGTTTCTTCCCAAACGTTGAATTATAAATTGACTGCGCTTAATGAATATTTTAGATTAAACTTGGCGATTCCTGCTCATAAAACAAGCTATATTAGCAGTTCAACCCCTACTGACTCTCATACACATCATGTTTGGCTTATTAATGACAATACAATACCGATGGTAGTACAATGGGCTAGAACAAATGAACAGACGATTCCTACAACTTGGTTTATTTGGCCTAAAACACACGATACTTGCTATCCACCATCAGCAATGATTAGTCGTACAATTATTCCTCCTATGGATTCTATTCCTTTCAAATTAGCTTTTCACCACCACAGTACTAGTGGATACGGAAGAACAACACCTGTTTTTTGGGTAGATACAGATAGTATGAATAGCGTTAAAATACAGCCTTTCACCTATGAGGTTTTACCTTAGGTTTTATAAATAAATGGTTCTTTGACAACTCGAAGACTCAGCGCAACTAATTTTTGCCACAGCCTACTCTTTTTTTTTTCATAGCAGTAGATATTTGGTCGTAAGTTTTAAGTAGAAAGTCGTAAGTTATTAGCTATCAATTATTTTGCTTACTACTTATAACATACGACTTATAAAAAAATCGTCAAACCTGATGGTTTGTGCGCTTTATTTTAAGACTTAGATTTCCAAAGAACGACTAAAAAAGTCTAGCTGTTCTTTCTGCGCATTACCTCAGAAGCAACTACGGTAGCAGCACAAGCCACATTCAAAGACTCCACACCATTTGCCATTGGAATAAATAAATGTTTGTCTGTCAAGGCTTCTGTTTGAGGAGAAACCCCTTCTGTTTCATTCCCCATTACAAAAAGACTCTTTGCGTTAAAGGTTTCGGTATAAATATTATCGCCCTTTTCGCCAGACAAACCGCAAATCTCAAAGCCCATTTCTTTTGCTTTTTTAAGTACAGGTGTCAAGCGTTCACATTTGAGGATACGACTTCTAAAAACAACCCCTGCAGAGGCTTTAATAACAAAAGAATTCAGCTTAGTACTTCCTTTTCTAGGTAGAATAATTCCATCTATTCCCAAAGCCGTACAAGAACGAATAATCATGCCTACATTAGCGGGTGTTGTGATGCCATCCAAAGCAATCAACTTCAAATCATCGCCTTTGTGCTGCTCCAAAAACTTTAGGGCATCATCCATTTGAGGCGTGTGAATATCGGCTGCAACACCTTGATCCTGTTTGGGATGCTTTGACATTCTAGAAACTTGATCTGCCTCTATTCTCAACACTTCAATCCCTCTACGTTCACAAGCAGCTATGATGTTCTTAATAATGTCTGCTTTTGCCTTCCTAGCAATAAAAACCTTGGCAATGTTTAGCGATTCGTTCTCTAAAACCTCTAAAACAGATTTGCGACCATAAATAGTCAAAAATTGATCTCTTGGATGCTTCATAATTGTTTTATCGTCTTGTTCTCACAAGATTTATACTTTGAAGTTGTTTTTAAGTAGTCGTTCAAAAATAATCGCACTAAAAATGACTATTTTTGTCGTCTATCTTCGTTAGTAAAAAACTCAGATAGCCCGCTATCTTCCTATTTTACTGCCTTGATAGCCAAAAAAACTAGAACATTTTCATTGTA